>NZ_CP016446.1 GCF_002741075.1 Pseudomonas putida
GAATCTGCGAAGGAGTTTCCATGAGCGCTTATATCCTGAATCGTTTTCACATCTCCGCCATTCTCATGTTCACCTGCACCGGCAAGCCGGATGCGACCACCTACCAGATCCTTGCGGATCAAGGCCAGCAACTGCTTGACGAAAACATTCGCTCCGTGCGCACCCGCTACCCTGGCGAAACCTTCAAGGGCGAGCTGTTCGGCCTGGATGAAACTGTGCGCAAACCTACCCCGCTCGAAGCCCTCAAACTCATCCAGTGCTTGGAGTATCAGTCCAACCAAAACCCCGACTATTACGCTACCCAGGCATTCCGCACCCTGCATGAAATTCGCCGCATAGCTCAGTCCAAGCTGCCGGGCTGGGACCAGACAAGTTGGGATTTTGTCTGATGGCTGCGAATGCCCATCACGTAGCGCCGCCCATGTGGCGCTACTCCCTTCGATGGTGCCTGCCGCACCAGCCCTGCCCTGGCGACTTTGAGTTGCTGGTGATCGAGGCCCCAGCGGGGACGCGGATGCCGGAAGAAATGCACCAGGCATGGCAGCGCCGCCCCGTGGGTTACGGTGTTTGCCTGGACTTCCCCCAGTCCCGCGCCGTCAAGCGCTGGAGTGCCGAGGCCAAAGACCGGGTACGCAAGCAGAAGATGGCCAAGCGCATCGAGAAGGCCGCGCCGCTGTTCGCTGACGAGTTGATCGCCCGCGAGCTGGAGCAGCGCCCCGACTACTTCAAGGGGGAGTGAACCATGCTCAGTACGCAGATCCGCCCAGCACAGCCTGGGCTATTCACCGCCCAGGCCCTGGGCGTTGACGACTTCGAGCTAAGCCAGATCACCGCCGAGTTCAGCGCCATTAGCTCGGGCGAGCTGGAGCACCACTTGTTCGACGCGCCTAGGCCGTCCGAGATCGTGCGCCTGGCCGACAAGGTGGCCCGCCACACCCGGTCACACGGCTGGCTTGACCAGGCCGCCGCCCAAGCCCGCATTGCCGAATGGAAGCGCCACGCCTTCGCCCAGGGCGAAGGGCGGGCCAATGCCGACAAGGTAGTGCTGTCGCTGTTCGACCATACCGGGCAGTGGTCGCAGCCGTGGGAGGATGCCGGCTACCAGGTCCTGCGCTTCGACATACAGGACAACCCCGTTACCGGCGACGTAAACGAGTTCGGCGCCGGCTTCTTCGGTGACTGGTTTGGCGATTTCGACGGCCTGGATATCTACGCCATCCTCGCCGCGTGCCCGTGCACAGAATTCGCCACCAGTGGCGCCCGACACTTCGCAGCCAAAGATGCAGACGGGCGCACGGTTGCCGCCGTGCAGCTCGTTCACCAGACATTGCGCACCATTGAATATTTCCGGCCTGCCGTATGGGCCATCGAGAACCCGGTAGGTCGGATCGAAAAGCTGGGCGGCCTGCCGCCGTGGCGCCTAGCCTTCGACCCGCACCACCTGGGCGACCCGTACACGAAGAAAACCCTGCTTTGGGGCCGCTTCAATGCAAACCTGCCCATTGCCCCGGTCGAGGCCTCGGACGGCTCGAAGATGCACCGCAAGTTCGGCGGCAACCGCCTCGCCACCAAGAACGCCCGCAGCGCAACCCCGGAAGGGTTTTCCTACGGGTTCTTCATGGCCAACAACGCCCAGGACAACCCGGCGCTGGCCATAGCCTACAAATACGACCGACTCGACGCCGGCCTGCTACGCGCCGCGCTCGATGCTAATGTGAGCGCCCGCGAGATCGACGAGCTGGTGGCGGATGCTTACTACATGGACATGGACGATAGCGCTGCCGAGTCAGCGCTACGCCAAGCGATCTCTACACAGAACCCACCTACATAGGACTGCCGTTATGCCGAAACCGAAGCGCCCAAATATGACCCTGCGCGAGCAGGAGGATGCAGCCAAGATCCAGTGTTACGACTGGAACGCCCAGTACAAAGAAGGCGTGACAGTGACCTATGAAGAGTTGCTTGGCTCGGGCGAGTCGATCCAGACCAAAACCTGCGGTCGAGCATTCGTCATGTGCTGCGAACCGGTCATCATGGTGGAGGATGTTTCGGGCGCAGTGTCCCTGGACCACTGCACCGTTGTCGCAGAGGAAGCCGCGTAGATCCCGGCAAATGCCTGTGCAGTAAACGGTCGTTTTCTGCACACTTCAAAAAAAGCGCCCAGGGGCGTTTTTTTTGGGGCATAACTGTTAACTTTCTCGTAAACTTTTCAGTGTCTACATTAGGTGTACGGAAATTGCCATGATGAGCAAACCCATCCCGACCACGCTGTACGTGTACCGTTGCACCGCATGCGGCCATGCTGGCCAGCTACACCTGGCCGAAACCGCTGCCGAGTTGACGACCGCTTGTACATGTTGCGGGGCCGAGGTCGTGGCCGAGTGGGATGGCGGCGTGGTGCTATCGACCGACAAACCAGGCCAACCACATGGAGGTGACCATGCGTAACGGCAAAGACTCTTCAACCCTGGACATATTGACCGGAGGCCTGCGCATTGGGTACGCCCGAACCAGCAAGCAGGACCAGAACCTGGACCTACAGCGAGACGCGCTTGTCGCCGCTGGTTGTACGCGGATCTATGAGGAACAGATCAGCGGGGCCAGGGCCAACCGGCCCGAGCTGGAGCAGATGCTAAAAGCACTCCGCCCAGGGGATACCGTTGTCGTGTGGCAGCTTTCCCGCTTCGGTCGCAGCCTCTCCCACCTGCTCCAGCTCATGGCGCAACTGGAAGCCATGCAGGTTCGCTTTGAATCGCTCACCGAGCACATCGACACCAGCACGGCGGGCGGACGGATGCAGTTGAACGTCTTCGCCACCCTGGCGGAGTACGAACGCGAGCTAAACCGCGAACGGACCATGGCCGGCCTGGAGGCCGCCCGCGCACGTGGGCGCAAAGGGGGTCGCAAGCCGACGCTTGGAGCGAAGGAGATCCGCGATATCAAGATCCTGCTGGCCGATCCCTTGACGACCGTCAGCGACGTGGCCGCCAGGTTCAAAGTCAGCAGAACCACCATCTACAAGTATCTGAGCAAGGAGGCCCAGCATGTCGTCCAATGAGTTGTTTGATATCGATCCCGACCTGGCCACCTCGCCACTGCCGAAACGTCGCTCTGCGGCCAAAGCCCCCTTGGTCGGGCAGGACGCAATCAACATCGACAAGTGGCGCAAGCGCATTGAGGCCGAAGCCCGGCCAGGCGAAACCTACCAGCAGGCGGCGGAGCGGCTGAAACGCGAAGAGGCGAAGCAGCCGAAGGACAAGACACCAGGGCGCGAGGCGGTGAAGGCCTCAGCGGGCCGCAAGCAAGTTGTGGTGCTCGAAACGCAGCTCGATTTCTGGATTGCGACCGGCCTGCCGGCGATCCCCAAGGACGAGCGGCCTACAATGGAGCACCCGATCTACGCCGTGGAAGACGGAGACACCAGGCAGATCACCTACGAGCACAACGGGAACAAGATCGAGATCATTCCCAGCGTTGCCGGTCGGGCGACCCAGCATGACAAGGATATCGTGCTGTTTTGCGTGTCGAAGCTGGTGGCCGCGATCAACGCCGGCATAGCCGTATCACCGACTATCGAGACGACCGCTCACGAACTGTTGAGCTTCACGCGCAGCAGTACCAGCGAGCGCGGCTATGAGCTGCTTAGCAAGGCGTTCGACAGGCTCACCGGTACTCGCATGCGGGCCACCTTTGAATCGACGAAAGACCGTGACGGTAGCCGGCGCTGGGTGGGCCTGCTCGATGACGTGGAGATCATCACCAGGGGCGCCAAGAACCGCATGTGCGCCATTCGGATCAAGGTATCCGACACCACATTTAACGCTGCGAAAGCCATGGATGTGTTGACCATTCCGGGCGACTATTTCGGGCTACGCAGCGCCATCGCCAAACGCATCTATGAGCTTTGCCGAAAGCATTGCGGCGGCCAGGGCCAATGGAAGATCGGCCTGACTCTGCTGCAAAAGAAGGTCGGAAGCGCCCAGGCGGAAAAGAAGTTTCGCGCCAAGGTCAAGGAGCTGGCCGAGGCCGGCAGCTTGCTCGACTACTACATGACCTACCTGCCCGACGAAGACGCGGTGTTGTTCTTCAACAAGTCCGACGCCGGCAAAGCGGCCTTGCTCAAAGCCACGCGCAACGGTATCAAGACGCCACGCAAAGCAAAGGCCGCACCCGCTGCATGAGTCATGGCAATTCGTCACTCCAGGGACCGGAAGGGGTCAATCCACTGATGTGTAAGGGTTTTTCTCTATTGATTCATGCGTTCTTGAGCTGTACCGCAGCCCCTTCGGGGGCTTTATCTGCGCATTCGTCACTCCAGGGACCGCGCCCAATTTCGCGGCCTAGCCGGTTCGTCACTCCAGGGACCGCGATTCGTCACTCTAGGGACCGCCGATTCGTCACTTCGGGGACTGGGGTTCGTCACTCCAGGGACCGCCTATTTCGTCACTCCGGGGACCAGAACCACCCGCCAGCCCAGGTAAATCAAGGCCTCGCAAAACGCTAACAACGCGCGCGCGTATTAACCTTTTAACTTAAACCTTTAACGGCTCTGATTTGACTGAGCTTGTGGATAACTCACGGATAGCGTTCGACACCGGCACCGTGCACGCGCCACGGGATCACTCCGGGTTGTCCTGATTGCCCCACTGGTACTCCCACACGGGGTCGTCTCAGAAAACGGAAAATAAAGCACGCTAAGCCGGTTGCAGCGGCCGTAGCGGCCTGAACTTGCCCGCGCCGATCTTGGCGCTGCTGCGCCAGAGGTAATCGCCGGTCAGGTTGATGTGCTCCCAGCCGAGCGGCGACAGGTACTGCAACAGGCCGTCATCGACGGCTTGACCGTGGCCACGCAAGGCGTTCGCGGCCCGCTCCAGATAGACCGTGTTCCATAGCACGATGGCCGCCGTCACCAGGTTGAGGCCGCTGGCCCGGTAGCGCTGCTGCTCGAAGCTGCGGTCGCGGATTTCCCCCAGGCGGTTGAAGAACACGGCGCGGGCCAGCGCGTTGCGCGCCTCGCCTTTGTTCAGCCCGGCATGCACGCGGCGGCGCAGCTCGACGCTTTGCAGCCAGTCCAGGATGAACAGTGTGCGCTCGATGCGTCCCAGCTCACGCAGGGCGACGGCCAGGCCGTTCTGGCGCGGGTAGCTGCCAAGCTTCCTGAGCATCAGCGAGGCCGTCGCCGTGCCCTGCTTGATCGAGGTGGCCATCCGCAGGATTTCATCCCAATGGGCGCGGACGTGCTTGATGTTGAGCGTGCCGCCGATCATCGGTTTCAACGCCTCGTAGGTGGCATCGCCCTTCGGGATGTAGAGCTTGGTGTCGCCCAGGTCACGAATGCGCGGGGCGAAGCGGAAGCCCAGCAGGTGCATCAACGCGAAGACGTGGTCCGTGAACCCTGCCGTGTCGGTGTAGTGCTCCTCGATCCGCAGGTCGGATTCGTGATACAGCAGGCCGTCGAGCACGTAGGTCGAGTCGCGCACGCCGACGTTCACGACCTTGGTGTGGAACGGCGCGTACTGGTCGGAGATATGGGTGTAGAACGTCCGCCCTGGGCTGCTGCCGTATTTCGGATTGATGTGGCCGGTGCTCTCGGCCTTGCTGCCGGTGCGGAAGTTCTGGCCGTCCGACGATGACGTGGTGCCGTCGCCCCAATGCTCGGCGAAGGGATGTCGGAACTGCGGGTTGACCAGCTCGGCCAGTGCCGCCCCGTAGGTTTCGTCGCGGATGTGCCAGGCTTGCAGCCAGGCCAGCTTGGCGTAGGTCGTGCCGGGGCACGATTCCGCCATCTTGGTCAGGCCCAGGTTGATCGCGTCGGCGAGGATCGTGGTCAGCAACAGGTTTTTGTCCTTGGCCAGGTCGCCTGACTTCAGGTGGGCGAAGTGCCGGGTGAAGCCCGTCCATTCGTCTACCTCCAGCAGCAATTCGGTGATCTTGACGTGCGGTAGGATCATCGCCGTCTGGTCGATCAGGGCCTGTGCGGTATCGGGCACCGCCGCATCGAGCGGCGTGATCTTCAGGCCCGACTCCGTGATGATGGCGTCCGGCAGCTCGTTGGCCAGCGCCATGCGGTTGACGGTGGCGAGCTGCGTTTCCAGCAGCGTCAGCCGGTCATGCAGGTACTGGTCGCAATCGGTGGCCACGGCCAGCGGCAATTCGCTGGCCTGCTTGAGGCTGGCGAATTTCGCGGGCGGCACCAGGTAGTCCTCGAAGTCCTTGAACTGGCGCGAGCCTTGCACCCAGATGTCGCCGGAGCGCAGCGCGTTCTTCAGCTCCGACAGCGCGCACAGTTCGTAGTAGCGCCGGTCGATGCCGGTGTCGGTCATCACCAGCTTCTGCCAGCGCGGCTTGATGAACTCGGTCGGCGCGTCGGTGGGCACCTTGCGGGCGTTGTCGCTGTTCATGCTGCGCAGCACCTCGATGGCGTCGAGTACGTCCTTGGCGGCGGGCGCGGCCCGCAACTTGAGCACGTCGAGAAATTCCGGCGCGTAGCGGCGCAGCGTGGCGTAGCTCTCGCCGATGCGGTGCAGGAAATCGAAGTCCTCGGGTTGCGCGAGCCGCTGCGCTTCGGTGACGCTCTCGGCGAAAGCATCCCAGGACATGACGGCCTCGATGGCGGCGAACGGATCGCGGCCCGCTTGCTTGGCCTCGATCAGCGCCTGGCCGATGCGCCCGAACAGCCGCACCTTGGCATTGATCGCCTTGCCGGATGCCTGGAACTGCTGCTGATGCTTGTTCTTGGCGGCATTGAACAGCTTGCCCAGGATGCGGTCATGCAGGTCGATGATTTCGTCGGTGACGGTGGCCATGCCCTCGATGGCGAGCGCCACCAGGGTCGCGTAACGCCGCTGCGGCTCGAACTTCGCCAGGTCGGCGGGCGTCATCTGGCCGCCCTCGCGGGCGATCTTGAGCAGCCGGTTCTGGTGAACCAGCCGCTCGATGCCGGAGGGCAGGTCGAGCGCCTGCCACGCCTTGAGGCGTTCGATGTGTTCCAGCATGTGCCGCGAGTTCGGTTTGACCGGGGATTGCCGCTGTTAGAAACACCGGTTAATGAGAACACACATAGATATTGCGAATTTGCTTCGGTAAATGAGAGCGCCGATGCGGCCAATCGAGCACTAAGCGTTCCCGCTATGAGGTTTCTGCCGAATCCAAGACTGCTGGACGGTAGGGAATACTTCGGCACGAAGTGGATGAGTCGTAAGTGATTGATTTTGCTTGCGACCTCAAGATTAGAGCCCACACCTTTGTTACCAAGCGAGGATGCTGCACCTTCGTTCTCAAATAGCGTTGGGACAGTTCTCATTTATCGCTGATTTTCACAGCCGCAGCCAGGCCAGCCACGTCGTCTTGCCGTTGTCGCGGCGCTTGAGCAGATCGTCGAGGCGACGGCGATGCACGTCCGTCAGCGGCTCAGCCAAGGCGTCGTAGAGACGCCGGTTGGCGCGGGTAATCGCTTCGGCGCTCGCCCGCTCGACGGCGTTGAGGGCGGGCACAATGACCGACTGCCGCCGCAGGTGCTCGATCAAGGCTCTGGCCAGCACGATGCCCTTGTCGGTTTGCATGGCCAGCTCGGTCAGCAACTGGACAGCCTGCCGGTAGTGGCCAATCGTGAACGGCTGGAAGCCGAACACCGTTTGCAGCTCGACCAGGTGCTCGCGTCGGGTCTGCTCACGCTGCCCGTACTCGTCCCAGCTTTCGATGCCGACCTTGAGCTGGTTGGCGACCAGTCTCAGCAATGGCGGGAACGGTGGCTCATCAGCGCCAAGGATGACGCCGGGAAAGCGCAGGTAGCAGAGCTGCACCGCGAAGCCCAGCCGATTGGCCGGGCCGCGCCGCTGCCGGATGATGGAGAGGTCGCTTTCGCTGAACGTGTAGTGACGGGCTCTGTTGCAAAGATTGGCGGCAGTCAGAGGTAGGCTGTCGCTCTGCGCCGATCAGGCGGCTGCTGCGAAATGGTGGTTGAGCATGCCCATGGCCTCCGTCAGCGCCGAGGGCCCAATGCCAAAAGCTCTCTCCACAAGGCGCACCTCGCCCCTGATGCCGGGCTGCAGGCACCAGGGGCGAGCCTGTCCTTTGCGCAGGGCTCGCATGACTTCGAATCCCTTGATCGTGGCATAGGCCGTGGGGATCGATTTGAAACCGCGCACCGGCTTGATCAGTATCTTGAGCTTTCCGTGATCGGCCTCGATCACGTTATTGAGATACTTCACCTGCCGGTGGGCCGTCTCCCGGTCCAGCTTTCCTTCGCGCTTCAATTCGGTGATCGCTGCACCATAGCTCGGCGCTTTGTCGGTATTGAGCGTGGCAGGCTTTTCCCAGTGCTTCAGGCCTCGCAGGGCCTTGCCCAGGAACCGCTTCGCTGCCTTGGCGCTGCGGGTCGGCGACAGGTAGAAATCGATCGTGTCGCCCCGCTTGTCGACTGCCCGGTACAGGTAGGTCCACTTGCCCCGCACCTTGACGTAGGTTTCATCCAGGCGCCAGCTCGGATCAAAGCCACGCCGCCAGAACCAGCGCAGCCGCTTCTCCATCTCCGGGGCGTAGCACTGGACCCAGCGATAGATCGTCGTATGGTCGACCGAAATGCCGCGTTCCGCCAGCATTTCCTCAAGGTCGCGATAGCTGATCGGATAGCGACAATACCAGCGCACCGCCCACAGGATCACATCACCCTGGAAATGGCGCCACTTGAAATCCGTCATCGTTCCGTCCGTCCAATCTCCGCCAAGCATGCTCAAGCTTCACGATTTTTGCAACAGAGCCCCCTTGAGTATTGAGCATAGTCGAGATTGGTGCAGATCACTTCTGATATTGAACTGTCAGGAGCTGGCTGCACAACAGCCATTACGCCCAATCAACTGGTGCAGTCGTCTTCTGAAAATGACATTTGGTATCTCTCATAAACGGATGTTTTTGAGAGAACTATCTTCGGCCTTCACACGCACGAAAGGCGGCGAAGCTCCGCCGTTAATCCGTCCGCCGGAGATCTCGCCCAGGCAGGCTGAAGGCCGAGCAAGCCTGACAGGCCCGAAAAGCCCGGCACGGGCGTCGGCGGCGATGACGGCGGCGGCATTATCCAGGGTTGATGATGGAAGTGGAGGATATCGACAACCTCTCGCGCAACCAAGACATCGCGGTCGGACTGCAAGTGATCTTGAAGCCACGGGCCCGTCCCACCCCGACATGGACCTCGATGCCCGAACGGACGTTAGATTTCGAGTTCTAGGCGTTCTGCGATGAAGGTTGGATCCCAGCCGGGATTGAAAGTGTCGACGTGGGTGAATCCGAGCCGCTCGTATAGGCCACGCAGGTTCGGGTGGCAGTCGAGCCGCAGCTTGGCGCACCCCTGCGTTCGCGCGGCATGGCGGCAAGCCTCGATCAGCGCGGAGCTGACACCCCGGCCCGCATGTGTCCGTCGCACCGCGAGCTTGTGCAGATATGCGGCCTCCCCCTTGAGGGCGTCGGGCCAGAACTCGGGATCCTCGGCCGACAAGGTGCAACAGCCGACGATGCCGTCGCTGCAACTCGCGACTAGGAGCTCGGATCTCAGGACGAAGGTCTCCGCGAATGTCCGGTCGATCCGCGCGACGTCCCAGGCGGGCGTTCCCTTGGCGGACATCCACGCCGCAGCGTCGTGCATCAGCCGCACAACCTCGTCGATATCACCCGAGCAGGCGACCCGAACGTTCGGAGGCTCCTCGCTGTCCATTCGCTCCCCTGGCGCGGTATGAACCGCCGCCTCATAGTGCAGTTTGATCCTGACGAGCCCAGCATGTCTGCGCCCACCTTCGCGGAACCTGACCAGGGTCCGCTAGCGGGCGGCCGGAAGGTGAATGCTAGGCATGATCTAACCCTCGGTCTCTGGCGTCGCGACTGCGAAATTTCGCGAGGGTTTCCGAGAAGGTGATTGCGCTTCGCAGATCTCCAGGCGCGTGGGTGCGGACGTAGTCAGCGCCATTGCCGATCGCGTGAAGTTCCGCCGCAAGGCTCGCTGGACCCAGATCCTTTACAGGAAGGCCAACGGTGGCGCCCAAGAAGGATTTCCGCGACACCGAGACCAATAGCGGAAGCCCCAACGCCGACTTCAGCTTTTGAAGGTTCGACAGCACGTGCAGCGATGTTTCCGGTGCGGGGCTCAAGAAAAATCCCATCCCCGGATCGAGGATGAGCCGGTCGGCAGCGACCCCGCTCCGTCGCAAGGCGGAAACCCGCGCCTCGAAGAACCGCACAATCTCGTCGAGCGCGTCTTCGGGTCGAAGGTGACCGGTGCGGGTGGCGATGCCATCCCGCTGCGCTGAGTGCATAACCACCAGCCTGCAGTCCGCCTCAGCAATATCGGGATAGAGCGCAGGGTCAGGAAATCCTTGGATATCGTTCAGGTAGCCCACGCCGCGCTTGAGCGCATAGCGCTGGGTTTCCGGTTGGAAGCTGTCGATTGAAACACGGTGCATCTGATCGGACAGGGCGTCTAAGAGCGGCGCAATACGTCTGATCTCATCGGCCGGCGATACAGGCCTCGCGTCCGGATGGCTGGCGGCCGGTCCGACATCCACGACGTCTGATCCGACTCGCAGCATTTCGATCGCCGCGGTGACAGCGCCGGCGGGGTCTAGCCGCCGGCTCTCATCGAAGAAGGAGTCCTCGGTGAGATTCAGAATGCCGAACACCGTCACCATGGCGTCGGCCTCCGCAGCGACTTCCACGATGGGGATCGGGCGAGCAAAAAGGCAGCAATTATGAGCCCCATACCTACAAAGCCCCACGCATCAAGCTTTTGCCCATGAAGCAACCAGGCAATGGCTGTAATTATGACGACGCCGAGTCCCGACCAGACTGCATAAGCAACACCGACAGGGATGGATTTCAGAACCAGAGAAAGAAAATAAAATGCGATGCCATAACCGATTATGACAACGGCGGAAGGGGCAAGCTTAGTAAAGCCCTCGCTAGATTTTAATGCGGATGTTGCGATTACTTCGCCAACTATTGCGATAACAAGAAAAAGCCAGCCTTTCATGATATATCTCCCAATTTGTGTAGGGCTTATTATGCACGCTTAAAAATAATAAAAGCAGACTTGACCTGATAGTTTGGCTGTGAGCAATTATGTGCTTAGTGCATCTAACACCTGAATTAAGCCGACCCGCGAAGCGGGTTCGGCTTGAATGCTGTAATGGACTCCCCCCGCACCACCCTTCTATACCAAGCATCGTGGTGGCTGAAATTGGGAGAGTCGGTATGAAACGCATTGCAGTTGATCTGGCCAAATCCGTTTACCAAGTTGCCGAGAGTGTCCGTTCCGGCCAGGTGGTGCAGCGCAAGCGGCTGAACCGAGAGGCGTTCCGGCGATATATACAGGAGCAGGCCGAACCGGTCGAGTGGGTGATGGAGGCCTGTGGCACGGCCCACTACTGGGGACGTGTAGCGCAAGCCCTGGGGCATCAGGTGAGGCTACTGCATCCGCGCTACGTGCGGCCCTATCGCCGCCGCAACAAGACCGACCGCAATGACTGCGACGCCATGCTCGAAGCGGCACGCTGCACCGATATTCATCCCGTGCCGGTGAAAAGCCACAGCCAGCAACAGCTGCAACAGTTGCACGGGCTGCGGGAAACCTGGAAGAAAAGCCGCACCCAGCGGATCAACCTGCTGCGCGGTCTATTGCGTGAAGCCGGTATCGAGGCCCCCGCCTCGACCGCCGCCTTCATCCGCGCCGCCAGCGAGCGGGTTGACCAGCCCGAGCTCGCGCCCCTGAGCCGTCTGCTGCATATCGTCCTGGCCGAAATCAACCTGTATGAGCAGTGCATGGCCGAGTGCGAGCAGCAGCTCAAACGCTGGCATGCCGACGATGACATCGTACGCAAGCTGGATGAGGTCAGCGGCATTGGGCTGCTGACCGCCAGCGCCCTGACAGCCGCCGTTGGCAGGCCCGAGCGCTTTGCCAGTGGTCGCCAGCTCAGTGCCTGGCTGGGCATGACCCCGCGCGAGTTCAGCAGTGGCGAGCGCCGCAAGCTCGGCCACATCAGCCGACAGGGCAACGTCTATGTGCGTACCCTGCTAATCCATGGCTCACGGGCAGCCTTGCTGGCTGCACAACGCTGTCAGGCACGTACCCCGGAAAAGCTGACGCAGCTGCAACGCTGGGCCGTGGCAACGGCGGCGCGCATCGGCCACAACAAGGCTGCGGTAGCCCTGGCCAACAAACTGGTGCGGATCTGCTGGGCCGTGTGGTGCCATGAGCGGCGCTTCAATGGCAATTGGCAAAGCACAAAGCCCGCCTGACGGCGGGGGGTAATCAGAACGGCAAGATGGTTTTCTGGTGGTTGTGGTGAACAGCAGCACTGTCGGAACAGGCGAGTCCTGCAGCGGAATAAGGCCGATAACAATCATGATCCGCGTGATCGATTGAACGCTTGGCCCCCGCTGCGCGAACTACAGATTGGCCAGGGCAAGAAAGCCCACAACAGGCCGGATATACGAATGCAACCGCGCTGACGACAGGTGCAAAAGCAATGCTTTGCTCACCACTTGTGGGGAGAGTCCATATATGAATTGTTAGACATCACTGGCATGGCACCAAGCAATTTAGTGGCTTCATGTTTCACGAAGTGAACGAACGCCGCCAACTGATCCGCGCGTGAGGCCAAGCAATCTTCTCCTTGTCCAAGATAAGCCTGCCGGGCTTCAAGCAGTACGGGCTTATGTTGATCTGGCAGACGCTCAATTGCCCAGTTGGCAACGATATCCTTCGGTGCGATCTTGCCGGTTGCTGCGCTGTACCAAATGCGAGACAAGGTAAGCACTACATTCCGCTCATCGCCTTCCCAATCCGGCTGCGAATTCCATAGTTTCAGAGTGTCGCTCAATGCCTTGAATAGATCGCCTTCCGGAACTGGGTTAAAGAAATCCTCTGCGGCCGAACCTGCCAATGCAAGGCTATGCTGCCTTACTTTAGTTAGCAGAATAGCCAGATCAACATCGGTTGTGGCGGGCTCGAAGATGCCCGCAAGAATGTCCTTACGCTGCCACTCCCCGAATTGCAGTTCCCGTCTGGCCGGATAACGCCAAGGGACAACATCACCATGCACGACGATGGTAACTTCCAAGGCGCGGAGAGCCTCACTTTGGCCAGGGGAGGCAGAAATTTCCAAGAGATCTACGACCAGGGCTTGTCGGACAGTCTCATCGAGCTGTGCAGCCACAGTAACCAGCAAATCAATATCACTGTATGGCTTCAGGCCACCGTCCAGTGCAGAGCCGTACAAATGCACGGCCAGCAACGTTGATTCCAGATGACGCTCGATGGCGTTGAGAGCCAGTGATAGCTGTACCGAAATCTCGGCGGGTACTGCGTTACTCATGATGTCTAACGCCCGCTTAAGTGGTGAGCAACGCTACCACAACACTCAATTATTACACCGTAAATACAAAAGCCAATTCAAACTAAAACCGCCAAACGTTGCGAATCCGTCTTAAAGCGTTTGTTATGTGCGTAGCCGAATCTTGCGCTTAGTCAGGAACAATGATTACCCCTAATTGCTCCAGTAACTGTTCCTGTTGCCACGAGCATATTTTTACACCCGTAAGATCAATCTTTCGAGGATCTAAACCATAAAGCTCTGAATGGCTTAAATCACAGCCTTGTACTCTAAACTGTTCCCAGCAGTCTTCCGAAAAAACACCACGGCTTAAATCTGATTCTTTAAATGAAGCGCCTCGAAGATTTGCACCAATCCATCTATTTTCGAACAGGTCACATTTTTCAATAAGCTGCTGCTCAAAATTGGCATAGGATAAGTTACAACCTGTTATGTATGCAGAACAAAAGTACATTTTATTCGAAACCTGATTTACAAAACTAACTTGACTAAAATTTGCTCCTTTAAGATCACAATCTCTCAGTTCAATACCAAAGCAATTTGCCCCCTTAAAATGGGACATTGAAAGCTGACAGTTTTTAAATGAAGCATCTCGAAGATCAGCATAAGAAAAATCGCACCCTTCCAATGCCCCCTGCTCTATGAAAGTACAGTTAATGAACTGTGTATCTCGGAGGTTTGAGCGCTTAAAATTACAATGTATAAAAGTACAATTGCTAAAGATATGTTCTTGCAAGTCCTGATGTGAGAAGTTCACTTGATTATATAATTGCTTTGATTTTTCCATGCTGTGGCTCCAAAAAACATTTGATTTGAAGACTATCATTTACCTGAAAGTTCTCAACAAAAACAAAACCAATAAAAACAGAAACTTAAAACACCCCGTTTTAGCCAAAATAAGGCATCAAAACGGCATTTTAAAGGTGGCTAATTCGAAACGACCGATGCGGCCAGCCAGAAGAAAGTTTCAGTGAATCTGGCTTGTTTTAGAGAAAGCACATAACGCCGAGCTAAGCGGCAGTTTTTAAGTTGTGGTTTTGTGGAATACTTTTGCGCAGCAAAACCACAAAACTGCGACTTAAAAACTGTCCAAGGAGCGTAGCGACTGGTGCTTGAGCGACTTGTTAGAAATTTATTTGCTGAGCTGTGATGTTTTTTTACTGTCATTTAGCCCTTTAACAGCCTGCTCCCATGTACGCTTCAAGAGTGATGCATTTCCTATTTCACTATGGCTTGGAATAACCAGTTTTGCGTTGCTATATTTAGACATTAACTTTCTAGCAGAATTTGGCCAAGCTTCTAAATTTGCGTCACCCAAATACCCAAGACCGTCTGGCTTAACAAAACAACCACCGAATAATATTTTCTTACTAGGTATCCACACGACCTCGTTATCCTGTGTATGCCCTGGCCCCGGATAAAAAACTTCAATTTTGTTTTTAACTAGCCAAAAACTAACTGCATTAAAAGAGTTTTTAGCTTGCGCCTTGCCGTCTTTTTTTAGAAGTTCATTTGTTAATTCAGATGCATATGTAGGAATAGAATTTTTATTTAGCCATTCTATGCCGCCGGAACTGTCACTATGAAAATGTGTTGAGAAACTAGCCCCTATAGTAAAGTTACGCTCTTCAAACCACTTTACTAGCCGCTCAGTATCTATAGCCAAAACTGGCGTATCAATTATATATGCCTTACGATCATCAATAACTACCAACCCATGTTTTTCATAAATATTTCCCTGATACTCTAGATAAGATGTGTGAAGATAGATTCCTTCTTCTAGCTTTTCAACTTTTATTTCTGGCAATACCTCTTCTGCAACAGCAAAATTTAAAATACTAAGCAAGCATAAAGCTAACGATATTCTCATTTTTATTCCTTTCTAACTTTGTTTTAGGGCGACTGCCCTGCTGCGTAACATCGTTGCTGCTCCATAACATCAAACATCGACCCACGGCGTAACGCGCTTGCTGCTTGGATGCCCGAGGCATAGACTGTACAAAAAAACAGTCATAACAAGCCATGAAAACCGCCACTGCGCCGTTACCACCGCTGCGTTCGGTCAAGGTTCTGGACCAGTTGCGTGAGCGCATACGCTACTTGCATTACAGCTTACGAACCGAACAGGCTTATGTCCACTGGGTTCGTGCCTTCATCCGTTTCCACGGTGTGCGTCACCCGGCAACCTTGGGCAGCAGCGAAGTCGAGGCATTTCTGTCCTGGCTGGCGAACGAGCGCAAGGTTTCGGTCTCCACGCATCGTCAGGCATTGGCGGCCTTGCTGTTCTTCTACGGCAAGGTGCTGTGCACGGATCTGCCCTGGCTTCAGGAGATCGGAAGACCTCGGCCGTCGCGGCGCTTGCCGGTGGTGCTGACCCCGGATGAAGTGGTTCGCATCCTCGGTTTTCTGGAAGGCGAGCATCGTTTGTTCGCCCAGCTTCTGTATGGAACGGGCATGCGGATCAGTGAGGGTTTGCAACTGCGGGTCAAGGATCTGGATTTCGATCACGGCACGATCATCGTGCGGGAGGGCAAGGGCTCCAAGGATCGGGCCTTGATGTTACCCGAGAGCTTGGCACCCAGCCTGCGCGAGCAGCTGTCGCGTGCACGGGCATGGTGGCTGAAGGACCAGGCCGAGGGCCGCAGCGGCGTTGCGCTTCCCGACGCCCTTGAGCGGAAGTATCCGCGCGCCGGGCATTCCTGGCCGTGGTTCTGGGTTTTTGCGCAGCACACGCATTCGACCGATCCACGGAGCGGTGTCGTGCGTCGCCATCACATGTATGACCAGACCTTTCAGCGCGCCTTCAAACGTGCCGTAGAACAAGCAGGCATCACGAAGCCCGCCACACCGCACACCCTCCGCCACTCGTTCGCGACGGCCTTGCTCCGCAGCGGTTACGACATTCGAACCGTGCAGGATCTGCTCGGCCATTCCGACGTCTCTACGACGATGATTTACACGCATGTGCTGAAAGTTGGCGGTGCCGGAGTGCGCTCACCGCTTGATGCGCTGCCGCCCCTCACTAGTGAGAGGTAGGGCAGCGCAAGTCAATCCTGGCGGATTCACTACCCCTGCGCGAAGGCCATCGGTGCCGCATCGAACGGCCGGTTGCGGAAAGTCCTCCCTGCGTCCGCTGATGGCCGGCAGCAGCCCGTCGTTGCCTGATGGATCCAACCCCTCCGCTGCTATAGTGCAGTCGGCTTCTGACGTTCAGTGCAGCCGTCTTCTGAAAACGACAACGGCCCTATCCAGACGCACGGGAGCCGGTTTTCAGGGTGTACGGATAGGGTATACCCTAACTGGATGTCAGGAAAGGCCGCGCCGCACCGTCAGAATAGAGTCTACTTTCATATTCTTTGACACCTGCTTGCCAAGGTCACAGATTTCAGCCTGACAAATTCAAGGCTTAGGGCGCAATGGAACCAAAAACCAACGTAAGCCCTGCCGCCCATCCAGCCCATGGAGGCATCTTGCAGGGACAACGCATCGGTTACGTCCGGGTCAGCAGTTACGACCAGAACCCGGAACGCCAACTTGAGCAGGTCGAGATCGGCAAGCTGTTCACCGACAAAGCCTCGGGCAAGGACACCCAGCGTCCACAGCTGGAGGCCATGCTCGGTTTCGTCCGCGAAGGCGATACCGTGGTGGTGCACAGCATGGATCGCCTGGCACGAAACCTCGATGATTTGCGCCGCCTGGTGCAGAAGCTGACCAAGCGCGGTGTGCGCATCGAGTTCTTGAAGGAAGGCCTGGTGTTCACCGGCGAGGACTCGCCGATGGCCAACCTCATGTTGTCGGTCATGGGGGCCTTCGCCGAGTTCGAGCGCGCCCTGATCCGTGAGCGGCAGCGCGAAGGCATCGCCCTGGCCAAGCAGCGCGGCGCGTACCGGGGCCGCAAGAAGGCCCTGTCCGACGAGCAGGCTGCTACCCTGCGGCAGCGGGCGGCTGCCGGCGAGCCCAAGGCGCAGCTTGCCCGCGAGTTCAACATCAGCCGGGAAACCCTCTACCAGTACCTCCGCACGGACGACTGATACATGCCGCGTCGCTTGATCCTCTCGGCCACGGAGCGGGACACCCTGCTTGCGTTGCCGGAAAGCCAGGATGACCTGATCCGCTACTACACCTTCAACGATTCCGACCTGTCGCTGATCCGTCAGCGGCGCGGCGACGCCAACCGCCTGGGCTTCGCGGTGCAGCTCTGCCTGCTGCGCTACCCCGGCTATGCGCTGGGCACCGACAGCGAGCTGCCCGAGCCGGTCATCCTGTGGGTGGCCAAGCAGGTTCAGGCCGAGCCGGCGAGCTGGGCGAAGTACGGCGAGCGGGACGTGACTCGCCGCGAGCACGCCCAGGAACTGCGCACCTACCTGCAACTGGCTCCATTCGGCCTGTCGGACTTCCGCGTCCTGGTGCGCGAATTGACCGAGCTGGCCCAGCAAACCGACAAGAGCTTGCTGCTGGCCGGTCAGGCGCTGGAGAGCCTGCGGCAGAAGCGGCGCATCCTGCCGGCGCTGAGCGTGATCGACCGGGCCTGCTCGGAGGCCATTGCGCGGGCCAATCGGCGGGTCTACCGCGCCCTGGTCGAACCACTCACGGACTCGCATCGGGCCAAGCTGGACGAGCTGTTGAAGCTCAAGGCCGGCAGCAGCATCACCTGGTTGACCTGGCTGCGACAGGCACCGCTGAAACCCAACTCCCGGCACATGCTTGAACACATCGAGCGGCTGAAGACATTTCAGCTGGTGGACTTGCCCGAAGGCCTGGGCCGGCACATCCACCAGAACCGCCTGCTCAAGCTGGCCCGCGAGGGTGGGCAGATGACGCCCAAAGACCTCGGCAAGTTCGAGCCGCAGCGACGTTACGCGACCCTGGCCGCCGTGGTGCTGGAGAGCACCGCGACCGTGATTGATGAACTGGTCGATTTGCATGACCGTATCCTGGTCAAGCTGTTCAGCAGCGCGAAGCACAAGCATCAGCAGCAGTTCCAGAAGCAGGGCAAGGCGATCAACGACAAGGTGCGCCTGTACTCAAAAATCGGCCAGGCTCTGCTGGAAGCCAAGGAAAGCGGCAGCGATCCCTACGCGGCCATCGAGGCGGTGATTCCCTGGGATGAGTTCACCGAGAGCGTCAGCGAGGCCGAGCTGCTGGCCCGGCCGGAGGGCTTCGATCATCTGCACCTGGTCGGCGAGAACTTCGCCACCCTGCGCCGCTACACGCCGGCCCTGCTGGAGGTACTGGAACTGCGCGCCGCACCGGCCGCGCAAGGCGTGCTGGCAGCCGTGCAGACCCTGCGCGAGATGAACGCCGACAACTTGCGCAAGGTGCCGGCCGATGCGCTCACAGACTTCATCAAGCCGCGCTGGAAGCCGCTGGTGATCACCCCGGAAGGCCTCGACCGGCGCTTCTACGAAATCTGCGCCCTGTCCGAACTGAAAAATGCCCTGCGCTCCGGCGACATCTGGGTCAAAGGCTCGCGGCAGTTCCGCGACTTCGACGACTATCTGCTGCCGGCAGAGAAGTTCGCCGCGCTCAAGCACGAGCAGGCCCTGCCCCTGGCGATCAACCCGAACAGCGACCAGTACCTGGAAGAGCGTTTACAGCTGCTGGACGAGCAGTTGGCCATCGTCACCCGCCTGGCCAAGGACAACGAGTTGCCCGATGCCATCCTCACCGAGTCCGGGCTGAAGATCACCCCACTGGATTCTGCGGTGCCGGATCGGGCGCAGGCGCTGATCGACCAGACCAGCCAGTTGCTGCCGCGCATCAAGATCACCGAACTGCTGATGGACGTGGACGACTGGACGGGCTTCAGCCGCCACTTCACCCACCTGAAGGACGGTGCCGAGACCAAAGACCGGACGTTGCTGCTGTCCGCAATCCTCGGTGATGCGATCAACCTCGGGCTGACCAAGATGGCCGAGTCGAGCCCCGGCCTGACCTACGCCAAGCTGTCCTGGCTGCAAGCCTGGCACATCCGCGACGAAACCTACTCGGCGGCCCTGGCCGAGCTGGTCAACCACCAGTACCACCATGCCTTCGCCGCCCACTGGGGCGACGGCACCACCTCATCCTCCGATGGCCAGCGCTTCCGCGCAGGCGGCCGGGGCGAAAGCACCGGGCACGTCAACCCGAAGTACGGCAGCGAGCCGGGACGGCTGTTCTACACCCACATCTCCGACCAGTACGCGCCGTTCAGCACCCGCGTGGTGAATGTCGGCGTGCGCGATTCCACCTATGTGCTCGACGGCTTGCTGTACCACGAGTCCGATCTACGGATCGAGGAGCACTACACCGACACGGCCGGCTTCACCGATCACGTCTTTGCCCTGATGCACCTGCTGGGCTTCCGCTTCGCGCCACGCATCCGCGACCTCGGCGAAACCAAACTGTACGTGCCGCAGGTCGTGCAGGCCTACCCGACGCTGCGCCCGCTGATCGGCGGCACCCTGAACATCAAGCACGTCCGCGCCCATTGGGACGACATCCTGCGCCTGGCCAGCTCGATCAAGCAGGGCACGGTCACCGCCTCGCTGATGCTGCGCAAGCTCGGCAGCTATCCGCGCCAGAACGGCCTGGCCGTGGCCCTGCGCGAGCTGGGCCGGATCGAGCGCACGCTGTTCATCCTCGACTGGTTGCAGAGCGTCGAGCTGCGCCGCCGCGTGCATGCCGGATTGAACAAGGGGGAAGCGCGCAACTCCCTGGCCAGGGCGGTGTTCTTCAACCGCCTCGGTGAGATCAGGGATCGGAGCTTCGAGCAGCAGCGCTATCGGGCCAGCGGCCTCAACCTGGTGACGGCGGCCATCGTGCTGTGGAACACGGTGTACCTGGAGCGCGCCACCCAGGCGATGGGCGACACGGGCAAGCCGGTAGACGGCGAGCTGCTGCAATACCTGTCGCCGCTGGGCTGGGAGCACATCAACCTGACTGGCGATTACGTCTGGCGGCAGAGCCGCAGGCTGGAAGACGGTAAGTTCCGCCCGCTACGAATGCCCGGAAAACCTTAGCGTACGATTTTTTCCGAATTCTGCGGGCTCCCCCACACCAGTCCAGCGCGGCGTTGCTCATAGTCAAACGGCTTGATGATCCCCGAAACGAACAGGGCCGACAGCAAGCCCTGCGCCATGCCGTAGTAGACCGTGCGGTCGTGGCTCATGCCGTCCGGGCAGTCATTCTTAGGAGGCAACGGTGCGAAGGGTGGCTGGTCGTCATACATGGCAGCAACTCCTATGGAGGCGGGGCATTGAAGTATAGGAGGGTGGAATCGAACGGCTGCTGCGCTCTGGTGCGGTGGCTCGCCCGCCGCGCTGGAGCGGAGCCAACAAGGCCAACTGGCCGCGTTAGGCTGTATTGTATTTTGTAGTATGTTGTATAATACTACACGCTACAACATACAAAGGAGCACGCCCCATGGCACTCACCAAGGAAATGATCTGGAAGGCCGCCGACGAACTGGACGCTGACGGCACTAAGCCCACCCTGGCCAACGTGCGCAAGCGCCTGGGTGGCGTCGGCAGCTTTACGACCATTCAGGAGGCCATGAGCGAGTGGAAGAACCGCAAGCAGCAAGAGGCCCAGCCACTCATCGACCCACCACCACCTGCCCTGGCCCAGTTGCTGGAGAACTTCGGCGCCGATATCTGGAACCTGGCCCGTGTTGCTGCCGACCAGGCCCTGGACGGAAAGCGCCGAGTGATCGAAGAGAATGCCGCGCAGATCCGCGAGCAGGCCGAGGAAGCGATTGCCCTAGCTGATAGCATGGATGCAGAGCTGCACGACCTGCGCGCCAAGATCGCGGGCCTGGAGGAAACCGCAGCGCTGTACCGCGAGCTACAGGCCAACTATCACGCCCTGGAAGAACGTGCCGAGCTGGAGTTGAAGCACCAGAAGGACCACAGCGCCCAGGAGATCCACCGGGCTGTCACCAGGGCCAACGAAAAGGACTCCGAAGCTATCGAGGCACGCAAGAGCGAACGCCAGGCCCTGGACCGCGCAGCACGCGCCGAAGGTCAGGTAGAGGCTCTGGAAAAACAGCTTGGCCTGGCTAAGAAGGGCAAGTAACCCACAAACGAAAGGGAGATCAATCACATGGATAGCACTAATCTGGATTGGCTTTGCCGCGTGGCTGGCTTATCACGGCCCCATGCAAGAGACGGGCTTCGATTGGCTACTGTTCGCCTTTGTCGTAGTCATTCCCAAAGGCTTTCGGGGCGCTCTGTACGCCTCGACGGCGCCTCAAAACAGATTCAGCGAGGGTTACAGCGCCAAGGATAAGCGCCTGCCATTGTACTGGGTTTTAACCCTGCTCTTGTTCGCTATCAACCTGGGCCGAACCATCACCGACTTAATGAGTTGATCGGTATCAGCACTTCCCCAAGCCCGCGATGCGGGCTTTTTCTTGCGTGCGCCAGGCATGGCGCGTTGCGCGTTAGCGCAACTCGTTTGGCTGTGGTGGCCAAGCGGGTGACTTGGAGGTGAAAGTCCTCTACACACCCGGCAAGGGGAAGTGTTAGCCAGAGGCAAGGGTGTCGCGGGCGACTGCGAATCTGAAGGAAGCCCGAGGCAAAATGCTGGCCTGACGAACAGGAAGCGGATCAGGCGGCGTAGCGGGGTAAGACGGCGCAAATCGTCAAAGCCCAATACTTGCACGGAACGCTACGACGTAGATCCGACAGGCATAAGCAGGAAGGTCGCGCGAATTACCCTGGGAGATCTGCACGTTTGCCACGGTGCTACCGCGCGTCGAGAGGCGACGGGATGAGCGTGCAGAAGTCAGCCGAAGCCGTAATAAGTGGCGGTTAACCAAGCCACCAAGGGCCGAACAGGTTATGCCGCCAGTAGGCGTCACTGTCTCGTGGGTAGCCGTAATGCAGAAATTTCCCGTCCAGGAAACTGTCACCCCGAGTCCCGGCCAGAAGCCGAGGATGATGCCTGACAGTGCAAAGGTGCCGACGACGTCATCGACGTGGACGAACGCGGAGCCGGACACGCTAATGGAGCGGGTGCTTGCACCGGCCAACCTCAGGCGTGCGTATAAACGTGTAGTCAGCAATAAGGGAGCGCCGGGTGCCGATGGCATGACGGTCGCCGACTTGGCGGGCTATGTGAACCAGTATTGGCCGATCCTCAAAGCCCGGCTGCATGCCGGTGAATACCATCCCCAAGCCGTGCGGGCGGTCGAAATCCCCAAACCGCAAGGCGGTAGCCGGCAACTGGGTATTCCCAGTGTCGTGGATCGCCTGATCCAGCAGGCTTTGCTACAACAACTTACGCCCCTCTTCGATCCGCTGTTCTCGGACTACAGCTACGGCTTTCGTCCGGGCAGAAGTGCTCACCAAGCCGTCGAGATGGCCCGTGCCCATGTGGCTTCGGGGCACCGGTGGTGCGTGGAAATCGATCTGGAGAAGTTCTTCGATCGGGTCAATCACGACATCCTGATGGCGTGTATCGAACGCCGTATCGAAGACAAGAGTGTGCTCAGACTGATCCGTCGCTACCTTGAGGCCGGGGTCATGTTGGGCGGGATCGTCAGCCAACGGCAAGAGGGGACGCCGCAAGGCGGGCCACTTTCGCCGTTGTTATCGAATATCCTGCTCGATGAACTTGACCGCGAACTGGAGCGGCGGGGCCATCGCTTCGTGCGCTATGCCGATGACGCGAACATGTATGTGCGCAGTTCTCGGGCTGGCGAACGGGTACTGGCCAGTGTCGAGCGCTTCCTGAAACAACGTTTGAAACTGACGGTGAATCAGAAGAAGAGTCGAGTCGCGAGAGCCTGGAAGTGTGACTACTTGGGCTATGGGATGAGCTGGCATCAGCAGCCAAGGCTGCGGGTGGCAACGATGAGCCTGGGTCGCCTGCGCGACCGGCTCGCAGGGCTGCTACGCGGTGCACGGGGTCGCAAGGTGATGAATACCATCGAGCGGATAAACCCTGTACTACGAGGCTGGGCGGGTTACTTCAAGCTCAGCCAGAGCAAACGGCCACTTGAGGAGCTGGATGGCTGGATCAGGCACAAACTCCGCTGTGCCATCTGGCGCCAATGGAAGCAGCCCTCTACGAGGGCGCGCAACCTGATGCGTCTGGGCTTAAGCGAAGAGCGTGCCTGTAAATCGGCCTATAACGGCCGAGGCCCGTGGTGGAACTCGGGGGCGCCACATATGAATCAGGCGCTGCCGAAGAAGCTATGGGATCGACTCGGACTGGTCTCGATACTGGATACGATCAACCGGCTTAGCCGCATAGCTTGAACCGCCGTGTACGGAACCGTACGCACGGTGGTGTGAGAGGACGGCGGGTGTGAATCCGCCTCCTACTCGATCTGCCGGCAGCCGCCCGCCACTCGCACCGGACAGACTCGGGCAAGCCTCGCTAGTCAGCCACACGCACCAGGCTCTACGAAGATTCAGGGATTCTTGGGGAGGGATTACAGGAGGGCCAGAAATGGCGAAGCCCGCTGCACAGCAATGCAAAACGGGCTTCTAGTGCTCTGCGAAGGAGCGCATGCCCGCAGTATAACGACGCACCCCAGCGCGCTCAATTGCTCAATTGACATATGCTTGCCATATGCTAGGATTCTCTTGGAGATTGAAGGAGGTTCCGATGCTCAACCGCTGCTTACCTGCGTTGCTTTTGGGGGCCGTGCTCACCACACCGGCTTATAGCGATGATTGCCGGTTGTCGTTCCAGAATGGCGCGACACTCGACCTACCCGTGGCCACCACCGAAGCCGCACAGGCGCAGGGCCTCGCCGGGCGGCCAGATCCAGGGCGAGGCATGCTGTTTCTCTGGACTACGCCGGCAGTGCGATTTGTGTGGATGAAGAACACCCCTGCCCCATTAGACGCGGCTTGGATCGGAGCAGATGGGGTTATCCAGAGCGTACAAGAGCTGGAGCCACACACAACCGCCAAGCATTCATCATTGCGGCCCGCCCTCGGCATTATCGAGGTGCCACGCGGCCAGCTTGCAAACCTGGGCATCGAGCGCGGCAGCACCATCACCGCCTCAACGTGTTTCAACTTGTAGGAGGTTCCCATGCGTACCGTTTCCATTTTCATGAACAGCCGAAACCAGGCGATCCGCATCCCTCGGGATATGGAGTACCAGGGCGTTTCCGAGCTGGAGATTATCCGCGACGGCGAAACGCTGATCCTGCGCCCTGTGCGCCCCTCCTGGGCATCGTTGCGCGACGTGGCGGCCGCAGATCCTGACTTTCTGACCGAGCGAAAGGATGTGATCGAGGAAGACCGTTTCCTGGGTGACTTCACATGAGCAAAAAGACGTACATGCTCGATACGAACATCTGTTCGTTCATCATGCGCGAGCGCCCCGACGCGGTGCTGGCCAAGCTGGAACAGGCAGTCACTAATCAGCACCGGATTGTCGTTTCGGCCATCACCTACTCCGAAATGCGTTTCGGGGCCGCCAACCCCAAGGCATCGCCCAAGGTTGCAGCGATGGTCGATGCCTTCATCCAGCGCCTGGACGCCATCCTGTCCTGGGACGCCGCCGCCGTAGATCAAACAACGCAGATCCGCACCGCCCTCGCCCGCCTGGGTACGCCCATTGGCAACAACGATGCAGCGATAGCCGGCCATGCCCTGGCCGCTGGGTGTGTTCTGGTCACGAACAACACTCGCGAATTTGCTCGCGTTCCTGGCCTAGTCCTTGAGGACTGGACCCAACCCGCCATTACCAAGAGTTGATACGCCATGACCGAACTGGAACAAGCCATCATTGATTGCGCCCAACTGCACCTCACTCAGTTGAAAGGTGCGCTTACCCTGCCCAATGGCCCCGAACGTAGCGACGGCTTTACCTCAGCCTGGTGGCAGCTCACCGGCCTGGCCCAGCTTGCCGACCCGAGCACATGAACCGCACTTACACCAAGCAACAGCACGCCTTGGCAGCGGTCGGCGCGATGTTTGATGCGGTGGACGAGTGGAACAAGGTTATGGCCGAAGTGCGCCAGGTCGTCGGCGAAAACTGAGGGAGGCCGGTATGCGAAACGAACAGGAGTTGATGCCTGGCCTGATCCTGCCGCCGAGCTATCAGGTTGTATTGCGCAGGCGCCTGGCCGAAGTGAACACCGCCACCAGCGCGGCGAATTGCTTGATTTCCCAGGCCCGCGCCGAGGGCATGGTGGAGGCCCTGGAATTGTTGAAAGCGCTGGAACAACAGCAGGTTGAGCGCCTGTATTTGTTGATCGAGCAGGCTGCCACAGCGCGCTTGCTGGAGCTGGAGCAGGGTGCCGGCGAGTGATCGCCCTGCCGTCATCCGAGGCATAGCGCGAGGCCTGCGGCCCGGGCTTTCGTGCTACGCATCGAGCCACAGCTACGCCGCGTCTCGCCCCTTCGGGCTTCAATCCCTCTCGCCTGCGCACCTGGCCCGCCAGGCGCTGCGCGCTCCGCTTGCCCTCCGGCCTGCCGGCCTGCGCGGCGGCCTGCTGGCCACCTTGCCGCCCCTGCGCGTCCTGGGTGTGCTCATCACCCTCCGGCTGGCCGCTATCAGCCCTAATCGCCTACCCTCCGCTGGGCCTATGCCGTCAAGGGGCTTTCGCGGCATATGCTCACTCCCTTCGGTCGCTCCGCTATTCCACGGTCCCCATGACGGCGGCCCAGCTCCGGGTAGTCGGGGCTTACCGCGACCAACCGAAGGCTGACGAGCAGATCCACCGGGGGAGATTCACGCTCCAGGGCAAAAGCGGGGCTGCACCCGCTTCGCGGGCGCGCTTTATGTTTACCTCCCGCTCCCACCTCGGCATCTAAGCAGCTCCGAAAAGCGCGCCGCGTCAAGTCAATTATTAGTCAAAGATTGTTTGACCAACAGTTGACGACAGCGCCCCGATTTGAGATACTAACCACGTCGAAGCAATACCGCCTCGACACCCCGGACACCAGCGGCAGCAACCGCTCCGGGGAATCTGCGAAGGAGATACAAAAATGCGTCTTTCCAGCAACTTCCGTAATCCGTGCATGATCCGCAGCGATGCCCCTCTGACCAATGACGAGATTGCCCGCGTGGCGCCCTCGATCTTTGCCGAGGAAGCGCACGACAGCCGTTCGGAACGTTACCTGTACATTCCAACCGTCAAGGTGCTCGATGCGCTGCGCACAGAAGGTTTTCAGCCGTTCATGGCGTGCCAGACCCGCGTCCGCAACACCGACAAACGCGAGCACACCAAGCACATGATTCGCCTGCGCCATGCCAGCAACATCATGAGCAAGGAAGCGAACGAAATCATTCTGCTGAACAGCCACGACGGCAGCAGCAGCTACCAGATGATGGCCGGCAAGTTCCGTTTCGTGTGCGCTAACGGGCTGGTCCTGGGCGACATGGCGATGGATCAGAAAGTGCGCCACAGCGGCCGCATTGACGTTGTTAACGACGTTATCGAAGGTGCCTATGAGGTGCTGGGCCAGTTCGAGCAGATCGACGCCAACCTTGACGACATGCAGCACTACCACTTGCGCCAGGAAGAGCAAGAAGCGTTCGCCATGGCGGCCCTGGCCTACCGCTACGACCCATCCGAAGGCCCTGCCCCGGTCACGCCGTCGCAACTGCTGATGCCGCGCCGTGCCGAAGACCGCGCAAGCGATCTCTGGACCACGTTCAACCGCGTGCAGGAAAACACCATCAAGGGCGGCTTGCGTGGCCGCAACAAGCAAGGACGCCGGACAACTACCCGCGCCGTTAACGGCATTGACCAAGACGTGAAACTCAATCGCGCCTTGTGGGTACTGGCCCAGGCCCTGCGCAGCGGTCAAGCCGCCGCGTAACTGGCGAGCCGGGCGTTAAACGCCCGGCTTTCCCCCGCCCTTGGAGGATCGAACCATGTGCAAAGTCTTCTATGTCCCTGGCCATACCGCGATCATCGACTATGCCCGCCAGATCGGGCCAAACATGTGGATGGCCCAGCATTCCGGGCTGATGCTGCCCGAGCTGCGCGTGCGTTACCCCGGCGCCATCCTGGGCGACGAAGAGGCGTTTTTGATCGATCAAGAACGCGCCTATGGCACGCCACCGGCACGCACGACCGCCGCCCGTTTCGAGTTCAACCTTTCGCAGCGCCCCGTCATCGACTACCACGCCGACGAGCTGGGCGCGTCGTTCAAGCTGGCCGACCTGGACCACGGCAACATGACGACCATTTTTGCCCAGTGGGGCGGGCGCTACTGGACCTTGACGGGCCTGGCCACCCTGCCCCACCTGCTCATCATGCGCCGCATCGCTACCCACTCCCTGGCCGTGGCCAAGGCCTAAGATCGAGGAACCGACCATGACTTACGAACGCACGTTGGAAGCCTACCGATCGTTACTCAAGGCCAACCCTGGGCATGGCCTGCTCATCCCTGGGGATTGCGTGGCGTTTCTGCTCGACTCTGACCAGCTTTACGCCTGCCAGGTGCAGGACGGTCGGCCACTTCTGGCGTGGATGTTTCCGATCACCGCCGAAGCCTGGGACGATGACGACGAAGCGTGGTTGTGCGATGCGGGCGGCCTGGAGACAGCCGACGCGATCAACGACCCGCAGTTTGTGCCCCTGCTGATATGGGACCGCCAGACACTGGAAAGCGAAACCGTGGCGGCAGTCGCCGCCAAGGTTGGTACCAGTGACCAGGGCGTTGCCATTAGTATCGAGCGCAACAACGAGGGGACGTTTTACGTCATCTGGAAAGCCACCGCCCAGGGCGTCAAACGGCACCGGCTCCATGCCGGTTCCACAGATGCCCGCCGCCTGGAAGCGCATGCGCGGGGCTTCATCGAGCAAATGAACCAGTAGCACGCTTGACCCGTAGCCCTGCCGGTAGCAGGGCATTCAGCCAACAGTAAGGAACCGCGAATGCAGCCCACCCAGCCGAAATACACCGCCGAACAATGGACCGCTTCCCTGCCTGCGCTCCGGGGCATGTCCACCAAGACCCTGGACATTGCCAGGGCGGTGCTGGTGGAGGGCAAGGAACCTATCGAGGTGGCCAACAACATCGGCCAGTCGCGGCAGCTTGTACACGCTGCAATCAAGCGCGTAACCGCCGTGCTGGAACGCCAGACCGTCGGCCTTGTGCCCGTCATGGTCTGGCTCACCCCCGAGGAAGCCGAGCAGGTCAAGCAGATGGCCGCCAAACATGAGCAGCCAAAGGAGGCCCAACCAGGGACCACAAAGAAGACACCTAACCGACAGAAAAAGGCCTAGATGGCGCCTTTCTGTCACGGACAGTTTGACTGCTGAGGGATTTGCAGATGCTTACACCAACAGAGGAAAAGGGCGTGCTCGATTACCTGCCCTGCCTTGAATGGGTCGCCAGCGCCGAGGTTGCAGAGATCCGCCAGCGCCTGGAAACAGCGACCGGCCAAGTCCGCGAGGATCTGGTGACTGCGATCAAGCAACAAATGGGCGGGGGCCGTCCCGAATTGGCCTGGTACTTCCACCACCTGGCCAGCGAGAAAATCTAGTGCGAGGCCTGCGGCCCGGGCTTTCGTGCTACGCATCGAGCCACAGCTGCGCCGTGTCTCGCCCCTTCGGGCTTCAATCCCTCTCGCCTGCGCACCTGGCCCGCCAGGCGCTGCGCGCTCCGCTTGCCCTCCGGCCTGTCGGCCTGCGCGGCGGCCTGCTGGCCACCTTGCCGCCCCTGCGCGTCCTGGGTGTGCTCATCACCCTTCGGCTGGCCGCTATCAGCCCTATTCGCCTACCCTCCGCTGGGCCTATGCCGTCAAGGGGCTTTCGCGGCATATGCTCACTCCCTCCGGTCGCTCCGCTATTCCACGGTCCCCATGACGGCGGCCCAGCTCCGGGTAGTCGGGGCTTACCGCGACCAACCGAAGGCTGACGAGCAGATCCACCGGGGGAGACTTACGCTCCAGGGCAAAAGCGGGGCTGCACCCGCTTCGCGGGCGCGCTTTATGTTTACCTCCCGCTCCCACCTCGGCATCTAAGCAGCTCCGAAAAGCGCGCCGCGTCAAGTCAATTATTCGTCAAAGATTGTTTGACCAACAGTTGACGACAGGGCCGCGATTTGAGATACTAACCACGTCGAAGCAATACCGCCTCGACACCCCGGACACCAGCGGCGGCAACCGCTCCGGGGCAATCTGCGAAAGGAGATTCAACCCATGACTATCGAAACCCACATCCTGTATTTCAGCGAAGCCGAGGCCCTGCGCGAGTTCAGCGGCTTCACCGTTGAAGTGTCCCATCAGGCTCGCCCGAACCAGACCCCATCCAACGTCACCATGTACATGATCGTTGCCCAGCGTGGCGGCATCGGTCGCCGCGAGGTGATCGCGGAGTTCCCGCTGGAAATGCACGCCACGATCTTCCGTGACATGTGCGAAGGCTTTGTGCGCAGCGAGCGCCTGACCAAGTAAACCAACCCCGGCCCGGATACCAGCGGCGGCAACCGCTCCGGGCCTTCCTCTGCGAAAAAAGGAGTTACCTATGGCTACTCAAGCCCTTCCCTCGTTCCGTGTCTTCCTGGCCCGCCTGGCCGCTTCTGCGCGCCGCGCAGCGGCCCCAGCTCGCCCGGTGCCGTCCATGCAGCAACTGGCCGAGCGCGGCCAGTTAATGGAGGCCGCCGACCTTCTGACCCTCGCACGGGCTGTTAAACGGGCCTAACCCCACTACCCAACCGAGCGCCGCGGCTTCGCCCCGGCGCTCCCCGCTGGAGAACAGGATATGTACGGACACCAGACCACGCCGACCAAGGCCGCCAGGACGTGCCAGGCGCTTGCCGCCGCTGCGCGCAAGGCCGAGCTGCAACACGATTGGGAAGTGGCCGCAGAGTTCTACGAGGCCGCCGCAACGTTCATCACCAAACCGGGCGAACTGGCGCACCGCGATAGCGCCGGCTTGCTGCGCAAGGCCGCCGCCTGCTGGGAAGCTGGGGATCGAGGCCAAGGCGCAGGACCTGGCCACCGTTGAAAATGTGGATTGCGCAATCCAAAAGGCCCGCTTACGCGGGCCTTTGTCATCGTGCGACCGGCTGGAATGGCGACCCGCCGCAGTGTTCACCACCGCAGAGAATCGCCAGCTCAGGCTTGCCCCATACCTGCGTTGCGCACTTCGGGCACCGGTACTTGACCCGGTTTGACCGGTTCGGCGGCACCTCGGGCGGCAGCTCGACCAACTCACCCAGCGGCCCCAGGTCATCGCCGCCCTGATCCACGCTTTGCCCCTGGCCTTCGTCCTCACCGTCTACGTCATCGACAAACCCGCGCCCATTCGAGCCGGTCGGCGGGTCAATTTGCGGTCGTTCCGGGGGAAATCGGTCGTACCACGACAGGGAGAAGTCCCGCGTCAGCAGCTCCGCACAGCTCACGTCAAAGCGCCCGCCTGGGATGATGTAGTGATCCATCTGTTCGCCCAGGCGCTTGCCACCAGGTGCGCCGGTATTGCTGGGCATCAGGCCCAGGGCTTCCATGCGTGCGGCCCATTCCTTGTTGTGGTAGCCACGCCGGCCAGGCGCGCCAAAGTGGAACTGCCACAGGTGCACCATTTCATGGGCCAGCACCGACAGCGTTTTGCGCAATGAGCGAATCGCGAAGTAGCCGGGGTTCATGGCGATTTCATCGGTCATTTCACCGCTACGACGGGCGAAACGCTTGCGCGAGAAGTAGCCGTAGGTTCGGCGTTCACGCTGGAGGGTGATAAGGCAGTCCGGTAGCTGGCCGTCGAACAGCTGGACGTTGAAGTGTTCATACGCCAGTTGCAGCTCGGCATAGACCTCATGAGTCGGCAGTAGCGACATGGTGACGATCCTGTCTTGTGGATTGTGCAATCCAGTTTAATAGAAGTGGATTGCGCAATCCAGGGCGAGGCCTTCGGCGCGGGCTGTCGTGCTGCGCATCGAGCCACGGCTGCGCCGCGTCTCGCCCCTTCGGGCTTCCATCCCTCTCGCCTCCGCGCCCGGTTCCCAGGCGCTGCGCGCTCCGCTTGCCGCACGGGAGCGCCTGCGGCGACTCCCACAAACGGCGAGGCCGCCTTGCGGCGGCCTCAGTGTGTGTCACAACCCGGCGCTAGCCGGCAACCAGACGGTAGAAGAGCAGGGCACCGCCCAGGCCTCCGGCCAGGCCGGCAATGCCGGCGCAGACCGCCGCCACCCACACCGTCCGGCGCTGGGTCGCTGCCAACAGGCTTTTGGCCTGGCGGTCCAGCTTCTCCAGGGCCTTGTCCTGCCGCGCCTCGGTTTCTCGAATCGCGGCGGTCAGCTCCCGGTGAGCCGTCACCAGCTCGGCACGCGCATCCTCGACCGTGGAGGCCAGGCTTGCGCCGGCCTCCTGCATCGACTGGTGGACCTCGCGGGCCGCCGCAACCGCGCTTTGGAGATCGACCACAATCTCTCTAGAGTCGCCCAGGAACCACTCAATTAATACTTCTTCTCTCGGTTTCCTAGAATCCATTACTGGTACTCCGGTCGCTTATGCCGTCAGAGCGGCGTAGCATTCGTCCAAGTTTTGACGAATAGGCTTTGCATAACTTGTCCAGCGATAGAGGCTTACATACTTGCTGCGCTGGACCTCATCCGCTTCGGCCCGTGCCAGCGCCTTGTAGTCGGTGTCATCGCCAATCAACTGATCGAATGACATTTTATTAGCAGCGAGATAGCCATATACATCACTATCGAACAGGAACGCGCCTGGCTTGATAGTGGCCTTTTTGGTTTTCTTCACATAGTTGTAGATCGACGGGATCTCAGTTTCGGGATTATCTTGAATGCGGTTCGGCAGCAGAATAATGCGATCAGCCGTAACGCCCATCGTCGCCAGCGCTTCTACAGTTTTCAAACTCTCTTGCCACGCTTTTTGCTCTGGCGTTACCGGAACAATGAATTGTTCGATTTCATCTATGAAACCATGGTAGCGCGAACCGGCTTCAAAGAAGGACTCGATATTCGACGCGCCAATGTCAATAATCGCCACGTCCTCAAGTACCAGCTCTTCGATCAGGTCGCCAACTTCGCGACCACGCATGGTCTTGACCTCAGCAATGCCCAGGTCCAAAGCAGACTGGTTAATCGACTCGATGGCAAAGAATACCGAACTTGGCATGCGAGGGTAGAGCAGGTGCGCTGCGATAGTGGTTTTGCCGATGCTACCGCTGTAGTTCAAGATCGCTCGTTTCATACGCTATTTCCTTTTGCCCGTATATTTATCATCAAGATCCGAGAAGTCCATGGTATGGACTTTCTCAAAATCGCTACTGGTGACGATGCGGCCCTTTAAGGGTGCGCCCGCCTCGGGTGGCGTGGATTCTGCTTTCTGGATTGCGCAATCCACGTCATTCCCCTGGCCACCGCTTTCCAGACGGGGGAGTGGTGGAGTGGTCGCCGCTGGTGGTCCAGCTCGCTCCTGCCTGGCGGCCCTCGCTCGCATCAGCGCCTTGCAAAACCCGTTAAACCCGATGGTCATCCCGTGCTCATTTTTGAGCGTTTCCCATACATCCTCCCGTGAGGCTCCGGCTGTTAGTGCGGCCTCGATCTCGCCGAGCATGTTCCGCACCAGGGCCGAATCGCTCCGTGGTTTTAGTCGCGACAGTGGCATCGCTTACCCCTCGTTATCGACCTCGGGCACTTTTGTCCCCTCTTTGTCTCTGATCCGTACTCTAGCCGTCCCTTTTTGGTCTGGCAAGTACCTTTTTTGTCTCTTCGTTGTCTTCACGTCGTCTCTCGGTTGTCTTCAAAGCGTACTCAGTGGCACCCCTGGGCGGCGAAAGCCCTCACGCTGCGCGTGAGGGATCAGGAGGACGCTTTTTTGCGGCCTCCGAGGGGTGCAGACGACTATTTTTTCCCTTAAAAGCAGAGCGGTATTTTCCCTTAACGAGCTATACACCATACGCAACGCTTCGCGTAGCTAAGTCGTTGAAAAATAAAGCATTTTCAACGACTTGCGGAAAAGCGTAATACCTGCGTAAGACAAAAGTACGCGCAGGCCCTGATTTTGCTGTATTTTGTGTCTTACACACGTCAGACAAGGAGGCCATCCGTGCCCACAGTGAGCTTTCGATGCACCGAAACACAGAAAATCGAGCTGGAAGAGCGGTCGCAAGGCGACATTTCGGAGTATGTTCGCCGGCAGCTTTTCCGGCAGATGGAGCAGGAGGACACGCTAGAAATGATCCTCCAGCGCCTCGAACAACGACCTGGCGGCGACGGTCAGCCAGGTGCAGGAATCGACCGGCAGTCGATGGCCATCTTGATCGAGCTGCTGTTGCTTCTGCGCACCGCGTCCAAACCGGATGCTAAGAGGGAAGCCCAGGCCGAGGTCGAACGCCTGGGCTTCGACGTATGGGATTCATCTAAGAGGGATAGCTGATGAACGAGCGCCAACGATCTCAAATCTGCCTTGCCGTCATGGTACTGGTGCCCCTGTTCGCGTGGTTCTTTACCGCCAAACTGATGTATGGAATTGAAAAACAAGGCGCCCGCGACAGGGTATTTTACCTGGCGAAAAATACGTTCACCTTGTGGCCGCTTGCGGTTGCGTTAGTTGGTGGATTGATACTGGCGATTGCGCTGTGCGTGCTTATTGTGAAGTTGAGCAAGACCACTTTTGCCGGCGCCCACTTCGACAAGTATTTTCGTGGTAGCCAACTTGTATCCCAGCGTGAACTTAAACGACTAACCAAGGAAAAAGAGGAACAAATAACTATTGCCGGAGTGCCTGTTCCTATTGCTGCCGAAGCAACACACTTTTCAGTTGGCGGCGCAACGGGTACAGGTAAGAGTACGATTTTCCGCGAAATGATGTATGGCTGTATGCAGCGGAAAGACCGCATGGTGATCCTCGATCCCGATGGAGAGTTCCTATCTACCTTCTACCGCAAGGGCGATAAAATCCTAAATCCCTACGATGCCAGGACGGAAGGCTGGAACTTCTATAACGAAATCCGTAGTCACTACGATTTCGAGCGCTACGCAAAATCCATTATTCAGGTGTCGGACAGTAACGACTCGGAAGAATGGAACCAGTATGGACGCCTGTTGTTCGCGGAAGTTGCCAAAAAGCTGTACAACACCACGCGAAATCCTGGCATGAGGAATGTGTTTAAATGGACTAACGAGTGCAGTTCGGAAGCGCTACAAGGTTTTGTAAAAGGCACTCGCGCCGTCTCCCTGTTCACTGAAAACGAACGCGCTACCGGCAGCGTCCGTTTTGTCCTCAGTAATAAACTGCCTGCACATTTTGACATGCCGCCAGGCAACTTTTCGTTGCGTCAGTGGTGCGAAGATCCTAACGGTGGCAACTTGTTTATCACCTGGGACGAGAACATGCGCGAAGCGCTGCGCCCACTGATTAGTTGCTGGGTTGATACCATTTTCACCAGCATCCTTGGGATGAAATCCAACCCCAAGCGCCGAATCTGGACGTACCTCGACGAGCTGGAGTCGCTGCAACGGTTGCCCACCCTGGGCGACATGCTGACGCGGGGCCGGAAGAAGGGCGGTTGCGTGGTATCGGGCTACCAGTCCTACACTCAGCTCGAATCCGTGTATGGCGAGAAGCTGGCCGAAACCATGCTGGCCAACCACCGGACGATGGTCGCTTTGGCCGTTGGCCGCATGGGTACAGCCACCGCCGAACGCATGTCCAAAGCCTTGAGCGAGCATGAAGTGCTGCGCACAAAAGAAGGCCGCAGCTCGCGCTGGGGTGACTGGGGCACTCGCAGCGAGAACGAGGATGTGAAGCCCGAGCGCATCGTTATGTCGTCGGAAATCATGGCCTTGAACAACCTCGAAGGCTTCCTGTCGTTCCCCGGCAGCATCCCGATTGCACGGGTGGCCATTGAGCCGATCAACTTCACCCGCACGAACCCGGTACCGGGCATCGTTCCAAACCTTGAGATCATCTAAATGCTCGATATCACGACCATTTCTCGGCAATCACTGGGCAAAGTCGTGTCGTACTACGCGGATGGTGCGGATGACTACTACGCAAAAGACGGCGGCGCCATGCAATGGCAAGGTGCCGGCGCCGAGGCATTGGGCCTGTCCGGGGAGGTAGAGCAGGCCCGATTCCGCGAGCTGCTGGATGGCCGGATTAGCGACAACACGAAGCTCATGCGGACCGTCAAAGAGGCGGACGGCAAAGTGGTCAGCAAGGAACGGCTGGGGTACGACCTCACATTCTCGGCACCCAAGGGCGTGTCGCTCCAGGCCTTGGTCCACGGTGACGCCAGTATCATCGAAGCCCACGACAAGGCCGTGGCGGCGGCGATCCGCGAAGCTGAACGGCTGTCCCAGGCGCGAATCACGGTCAACAAGAAGACCGGCACCGAGAACACCAACAACTTGGTGGTGGCCAAGTTCCGACACGAAACGTCACGCGCCCTGGACCCCGACCTGCATACCCATGCGTTCGTGCTGAACATGACCCAGCGTAGCGACGGCGAATGGCGGGCACTGAAAAATGACGGCGTGTTCAATTCGTCCATGTTCTTGGGCAACGTCTACAAGGCGGAACTGGCCCGCGAGCTGGAAAAGGCCGGCTTCCAGTTGCGCTATGAGCGCAACGGCACATTCGACCTGGCGCACTTCTCCGATGAGCAGATCCGCGAATTCAGTTCGCGCAGCCAGCAGATCGAGGCAGCGCTAGCGGCGAAAGGCCTGGACCGCAGCACAGCGTCATATGCCGAAAAAAACCAGGCCGCGCTGGCCACCCGCGACAAAAAGCAGGGTGGCATCGACCGCGAGGAACTGCGCCAGGTTTGGCTGGAGCGGTCGAGGGCCTTGGGTATCGACTACCACAGTCGCGAGTGGGCCGGCGTCGGCGCCGATGCCCAGGGCGGCAACGAGCGAAGCAGCGCGGCCACTCCGCAGATCGAGAAGCCCCTGGAGTACCGTGCAGACCAGGTAATCGAATTCGCGATCAAGAGTCTGACCGAACGCCAGGCCGTGATCGGACAGAAGGAGCTGATGGATACCGCGCTGCGCCACGGGTACGGCGCACTCACCATCGACGACGTGCGCGCCGGCATCGAGCGGCGAGCCGCATCTGGCCACCTGATCCGCGAGGAACCGCTGTACTCATCGCAGAACCCAGCCGATGGAAAGAAGGGGAAGGCCGCCGAGAAGGCCCGCCAGGAGGCGCCACAGCTCAGCCGGAAGGAATGGGTGGCAAACCTTGTCCGTGCCGGCAAATCGCGCTCAGAGGCCGCCAGGCTCGTTGATGAGGGTATCCGCACGGGACGGCTGCGTCAGGGTGAAAGCCGTTTCACCACGCACATCGCGCAAAAGCGCGAACGCGAGGTGCTGCAAATCGAGCGAATGGGGCGCGGTACAGTTCAGCCGCGGATCTCCAAGGAAGCCGCCGAAGCCTTCCTTGCCGATCGGGGCTTGAACGCGGAACAGCAGTCCTCGGTGATGCGGATCGCCCGCACACAAAACCAGTTCATCGGCGTGCAGGGCTTTGCCGGCGTCGGCAAAAGCTACATGACTGTAGCGGCTAAGGATCTGCTGGAAGCGAACGGATACCGTGTCACCAGCCTGGCGCCCTATGGGAGCCAGGTAAAGGCGCTCCAGGCCGAGGGCCTGGAGGCGCGCACTCTGCAATCATTCCTCAAGGCCCGCGATAAGAAGATCGACAGCAACACCGTCGTGATTATCGACGAGGCCGGCGTAATTCCTGCGCGGCAGATGCACGAGGCCATGAAAACCATTGAGGCTGCCGGCGCTCGCGTTGTCTTCCTGGGCGACGTGGCACAGACCAAAGCTATCGAGGCCGGCAAACCCTTCGAGCAGTTGATGAAAGCCGGCATGGAAACGTCCCGGCTGACCGACATTCAGCGGCAGAAAGACCCGCAGTTGCTGGAAGCGGTGAAGCTGGCCGCCGAGGGCAAATCCAAACAATCGCTGCCGCTGGTGAACGAGATACGCGAGATCGAGGACAACGGGGCACGCTACCAGGCCATTGTCGAAGCCTACGCCTCGATGCCAAAGGCCGAACGTGACCAGGCGCTGATTATCACCGGTACTAACGCCAGTCGGATCGAGATCAACGAAGGGGTGCGCGAGGCGCTGGGCCTGAAAGGACAGGGCGCGGAATATCCATTGCTCAATCGCCTGGATACGACACAGGCCGAGCGCCGGCATAGCAAATACTACGGCAAGGGCAGCATTGTCGTACCCGAGGTGGACTATAAGAACGGGCTGCAACGGGGCGTGCAGTACGTGGTACTCGACACTGGTCCCGGCAACAAACTCACCGTGCGGGGGCCGGAAGGCGAGAGACTGCAATTCACCCCGGCTCGATGCACAAAGCTGTCGGTCTACAGCGTCGAGCGAACTGAGCTGGCTCCTGGCGATCAGGTGAAAATCACCCGGAACGACGCCGAAAAGGACCTGGCCAACGGCGACCGATTTGTGGTGAAGGAGATCCACAGCGACCGTGTGGTGCTCGAAGGCGACAAAGGCCGCCAGGTCGAGCTGGACACCGCATCGGCTATGTTCGTCGGCCTGGCATACGCCTCGACCGTTCACAGCGCCCAGGGCCTCACCTGCGACAAGGTACTCATCAACCTTGAAACCCAGTCGCGCACGACCGCCAAGGACGTGTACTACGTGGCGATCAGCCGCGCCCGTCATGCAGCGGAAATCTTCACCGATAACCGGCAGAAGCTGGGGGCTGCGATCAGTCGCTTGAATGCCAAGGCCGGCGCCCTGGATATCAAGCAGCTCCAGCGGCATGCGCTCGAGCGCAAAGGACACGACCAGGCCGGCAAACAGAAGGACGCCGCGCAGAAGCAACAGCAAGGCCAGCAGTTGCCGACCAAGCAGCCTAAAGAAAAGGGCAGGGCATTCGGCCTGTAACCAGCAAAGGGGCTTCGGCCCCTTTTTTCTGTGCGTTAAAGCCCCTTGGCCATGCGCATTTGAGCGATCCGCTCATGAGACACACCTGCGAGCTTGGCCAGCACGCTATTTGGCACCACGCCGAACAGGTGTACATACCGATCAGCACGCGATACGCGCTTGTACGGTGCGATGCCCAGGAACTCCCGGCGCGCCTCTACGACCGCATAGGCCACGCCTACGGTGCGACTCAGTTTGGCGGCAGACATGGTGCCCAGGAGCGATTCGTAACCGAGTCCGGGGCCGTGGTAGTCCTCGACCGGCGCCGACTTGGCCAGGTCAGGGGAGGGCGCCACAGCAGCATCCAGGCCGAACGCCTCGCGCAGCGCCTGCACGACTTCTACGGCCACACCCGACGCCTTGGCTATGTCTTCATCGGGCACCAGGCCCAACGCGCTCTTGTACGGCCTCACGGGATGATCGAGCGGCAAGCGCTGAATACGGCGTGTGACCTTGGAACGGGGTGGGATGCCCTGGGACTTGCGGTAAGCCTGGATACTCTTCACCGACACCCCGCTTTTTGCAGAGACAGACCTGTCCGACTCCAGGCCCAGCAGGTGATGGAAAGGGGCAAGAGCTACTGCGACCGAATAGACCTCGATCCCGAACTGAACACGTCGGCGCCGTATGCTGCCCTCGGTAGTTCCGACCACCCTGGCCAGGTCCCGGTCGGAAAGCTTGCCCAACTTCCAGTCGTACCAGCGGGCCACACCAATAACCGTCCAGTTCGTTTGTTTCAAAATTTCCCCTCGTAACACAACATCTTGTGTCGCTGGCCAGCTGATCGAGCACACGATATAGCGGCAAACAAAAGCCCCGCAATGCGGGGCTTTGTTTTAGGTCCGGGCGCGCTATTTGCGACGTTGCAACCCAAGGCGCTCGCGCAAGCGAAGAGGCGAGGCTGGGCTGGTGAAGACCATCACACCGAACCCTGTTACGAGGAAAGCACAGTAAATCAGGGCCAGCGTCCTACCACCCTCCTTGGCCAGCGCTTCGACAGCCACCTCTTTCACCTGCCAAGCATCACACGTGGCCACAGGCTCCGGCATGGCCCCACGCGACCGGCTTTCATCGGCGCAGCGCTTGACCAGCAGATGACCAGGCGCTTCCGCTTTTCCTAACTGCTGGGCCTCGTATTGCATATCCGTCAGCCATTTACCGGCCCCGGTAAACGACCAATCGGAGGCGAGGCCCATCAACAAGAAAAAACCAACAGCCGGATAGACAATGAGCAGCAGAAACAAACGGCGAATGATCGTCAGAGCAGCACTCAAGACTTCAAGCGCCTTGGTGGCCGTGCTGTGCGGTTGTGGTGAATCCATGTTGGCCTCCATCACAGTTGCATCCGGCGACGCTGTTCTTCACTCACTGCGGCGCTAACCAACGTCAGCAAGCGTTCTACCGGCTTCTCTACCGATGCGCCGAGGAACAGGCGTTGGGTAGCGTGGTACACCTGGCCATTGGCAACAACGTTGACCATGAGCTGCCATTTAGCCCGATCTTCGCCCATGGCGATTGCACGGCGGGGCTGAACCTCCTGAACCGAGGATAGGCGAATCCATCGCCAGTCATCGACACTGAAGGAAGGGAGCCTGCCTTCCACGCTTGGATAAACACGGAGCCAAATAGGCAGCTCACCGTGGACGGCAATGCCATCACCGCCCAGCAGGTCTACGACCACGGCCATGACGCTTTCAAACTCTCGGGCGCCAAATTTGCTCACGGAGGGCACCAGCTCTTCCACGCCACTACGACCAATCAACAGCAGTTGGTCGTAGATATCACCTGTTTGTGGCGTTCCACAACCCATGGCGATAACGCTTTCACGCACCGCGTTGATGATTTCGGTAGCGGTGGCGGTCCAGATATTGGTTGCTTCGGTCATGCGTACTTCTCCTTGGATTTAGCCCTGCAGGGCGCTAAGCGGCTTGAGTTCCTACACCGCTGCCATTGCTTGTTTCTTGAACATCGGGTCGTACAGGATTTCCAGCACTTCACGTTTTTCCATGTACACGACCACATCCAACGTGGTGTTGATGGTCTTCATGATTACGTCGTAGTCGAGCGCCCGACCGATTTCCGAGGCCTTTACCAAAGTGGCGATACGCGCTGGGGTACTGGCCGCGCTGTCAGCGTGCGTCGAAAAAATGCCCCCAGGGTGCCCCGTGTTCGCGCCGGCCAGGTAGTCCCACGCCGCATCGTCGCGCAGCTCGGTTAGGAAGATCCGGTCAGGGGACAGGCGCATGCACAGCTTGAGGCATTCGCGGGCCGACATTCGGCCATCGCCTTCCCCGTACATCAGATAGCCCACTTCATCGAGGCGGTTATCGTCGATTTCGTGCGTATCTTCCATCAGCAGCACACGCTCAATCGTAGGCACCGCCCCCATCAGCGAGCGGGTAAGCGTGGTTTTGCCGGAGCCGGTAGGACCGGCTACGGCAATGTTCCGCTTCGTCTTGACGGCCTGCGTCAAGAAGCCTTCCACATCACCCTTTTCCAACAACTCAAGCAGTTCTTCCTCGAACGGCTCAAGCATGAATTGCTCAGACTGCTTACGATGCCGCACCTTGGCAAAGCGGCCTTCCTGGGCAAGCTGGCTCAGGCTCTTCGATACCGGCAAATGCTTACGGATCGACATGAGCATGGTCCCCTCGACAGTCGCAGGGGGCCAGCAGAACGTTCCCCGAGATCCGTCCGGCAACTTCACGTAGCTGATTGGCGTGCGGCCGAGTCCGTTGAGGCTCAGCAGATGGTCATTCAAGGCCCACAGGTAGTCGTAGGTGATCCGTGGGTCGGCATGCAAGACACGCCCTTTGGGCGTGTCACATACCACCTGGCCAAACTTGTTCACCCGGATCTCGAACACTTCTGGATCGTCGAGGTACTGGCGAAGCGGGGCGAAGTTCGCCGCCGCCAGGGCCATGTCCATGTCTGCTAAAGCCAGGTCGATATCGGTCGCAGTATCCATACGTGCCTCCCTCACTCCACCATTTCCAGGCCATACACATCGCTGAAATCAACGTCACGCGGCACGAAGATCGATACCGCCTCGCCGTGATTCACGGTCAGGGTTGGCGGGATATTGATCGTGGCGCGCAACACTTCGCGGGCCAGCGAATCGGAGGTGTTGGACGTGTTGTCGAGGTTCACCGTTGTGTCGCTGTCGGACTTGTCGGTGGAGTTGACCAGGGCCTGCATCAGACCACGGCTCAGGTCACTGAACACGGAAATGAACATGGCACCACCGAAGCGATCCCAAAAGTGGGTATCGACCTGGCCGGGCACGCCGGCACTACCGAGGCGGTTGGTGCCAGGTGCATCGAGGTAGGCCACAGCGCCGTCACGGTTACGAACCCGCGACCAGAGCACAAAGGCCCTGGCCTGCCCCATCAGAATGCCGCCACTGACTTCACCAGTGATCGTCGCGCCCTTGTCGATCAGCACCACCGAGCCGTCAGCCGAACGGACTTCCTTCGACACCTGGCAGGACACGAAACCAGGGACAGTGGTATCCAGCTCGGTGATCGTGCCGCAGCGAATCATCGTGCCAGCGGCTATCGACATACCCATGTTTTTCATGAGCGTCGCCTTTGATGCAGCGTACCGGGCACTGTTCATGCGCGAAGCCAGCTCCGAGCTACTACTGCTAGTTTTTACTGGTTCAGCTTTTTCGCCACGACTTGGAGTCGCGGCCATAGCCTGTGCGCCAATCTGTTCTGTAGCGCTCGACGAACTGAGGCGGCGTTGCATGGCTTTTTGTTCAGGCGTCAGCTCGACTTTTCCCTGCTGTCCAGGCTGTGTCTGGTGTGCCTGCTGCTGGTAGGTACTTGCGGATTGCGCCTGCTCGGCGGGCTGCTCGACAGGTTCTTCATCAGCGTTACCAGGCGTGGTTGCGAAGCTAGCACGCGGCAGGTTATTGGCCCTGTTGGGTGACGCTTTTTCAGCCTGTTCCTGCTGCTGGAGTTTCGGAACAATCACGTTTTTGTAGACGATCCAGCCGATGAGGCACAGCGCAATCAGCAACAGCACGCCGATGAATGCTCGCAGGCCTGGCACTTTCTTTTTCGGCCCACCATCGAACCCGCCCCGGTCGTCCTCGAACGTCTCCAGTTCGTCGATATTTACGTCGCGGCTCATTCTTCACCCCCTTTCAACACACGCTTGACCTCGGGCGAGTTGGTGCCGGTCTTGCTAGCGCCCAACGCCGGGTTGTAACCGCCATTGACTACACCCACCACGCGATCACCCAGGCGAACCCGCCATTCACGCGCCGTTGTCTCGGCAACGATGATGTTGGAATACTCGCCCTCAATATGCGTCTGAGGGATGGTTTCCTTGCCATCCGGGCCAATCATGTAGACGTTCGGCAACGCTGCATTGGCCGGAAACTCGAAGTAGGTAAAGCGGAAATCATCCCAGGTGTGGGTCGGCCTGATCTCGGAGCTGTTTTCTTCATCGGAGCGGCTATAGGCGATGTTCACCGGCCCGTTATTACCCTTGGCCAGCGCCTCGCGGATGCGGCGTTCTTCGAGCTTCTTGTTAGCGACCTTCATGTCTTCAAACGGGTATTTGAAGATGACGCCGACCGTGGCTTTGCGCATGCTCCAGGGCGTCTTGATGAACTCTTCTTTCACCTGGCCATCAGGGCCTTTGACGACATTGCTGCCGATGTAGTGGAGTAGGAAGTAATACGTCCGCTTGTTGGTCACTACCGTCAGGTTCGTGTCGCTCAGCTCGGCAATTGGCCGGATAAACACGTTGTTATCCTTGTTGACCAACTCCCAGGCGCTTTTCGCACCGAAGTTATGCGTCACGTAGACCTCATCCGGCGCAAACTGGATGAGCGTTTGCAAACCCACCACCCCGTCAATCTGAACAACGTCCATCGGGTTGTAGATCACCGTCTTGATCCGATAGTCGTAGGGGCTGTCTGTCTTCTCGTTGAGTGCCAGAACCGGCGCCGATGTCAGCGCCGCCGCCAACGCGGTTGCAATAGCGAATTTACGATTCATAGTCAGCCCCCAACTTTTGCGGCGGTTTCAGCGTTCACGTTGTACGAGTAGACGCGGAAACCCAGCGGGTTGATGTAGCGCTCGGAGGCTTTCAACAAGGTGTTGTCGTAGGTGTACGACAGAGTTGCGATCCAGTATTGAGGTTCTTCCGAGGTCGCTCGCGAACGGTATTTTTCAGTAGTCGAGAAACGAACCGTGGCGATGCCTTTTTCCCGGTCGAGAATGACCGAGGAAATCTTGACCCTGACGGATTTGCGGTCGCCAACAACCTTGTCCATCGCCTCCTTGGTGCCCCACTTGTAGCGGTTCTGGTATTGCTCAGCCACATCAGGGCCAGACATGAGGCCAACGGCGTCATAGTCCGCCTGCACCGTGTTGAATTCGTAGGTTTCGTAATGGCGGATGAAGCCAGAAACCCAGTAGGTGTCTGACACTTCCCCGTAGGTCGATTGCGGTGTCAGCAACGACACTTGCTGGATGCTCCCATCGGGGTTCAAAACCAGCATATGGGCGGGCACTGGCTGGCTATAGCGATACATGGTCAAGCCAGCTACCGCGAACGCCACCGCCGCCAGGCCGCCCAGCCCAGTCGCCGCCCACCAGGCGGTGCGACGAGAGTTCAACACCTCACTAAGCAGATCCGTTTCCAGATCCTGCCTCTCTTGTTGGAAAACGGCCATGTCAGCCTTGGTGATCGCCTCGTTCTTATCAGCCCGACTCATTCTTTACGTTCTCCATTCGTGGCCTGGGGAATTACCCCGGGGCGTCCTACAAGGGCACTGGGCAACGTCTTGTTGACCGGCACCAAATTCGTCATGTCAGGCTCAGGTGCGGGCTTGGGCTTGCTTGCGCATCCAGCCAGAGCCGCAACCAGTAAGATCCCGACCAATCCCGTCGAAAACCGCACCATGTGATTTACCTCAGATGAGAAAAAGACAGGGCCATAATAAATCCCTGAAATTCTAATTTCAAGGACTATTATGGCCCAAATGTGATTCCGTTTAACCTGCTCGGCGTGAACCTCTAGCCATGCCTTGCATGGCCGAACCCACAGCGCTCGCGGCTGCTCCAGCGGCTCCGGCAGCCGCGCCACCTGCTCCAGCCGCTGCGCCACCACCAGCTCCTGCCGCTCCTGCACCGGAGCCAGCGCCGGCACCGGCACCGCCTTTGCCGCCGCCACCCGCACCCTGGCCCCCGCCACCTTTGCCTGGGCGTTGACGGCCCGGTACGAACTGCACCGAGACACCACTGCCCCACGACGCGGCCAGGTCGGGGATCTTCTTGAGAACAAACCACGTCACCACGGTCAGAAGGCCGCAAGTGATGATTGGTACCAAGATCGGCGAGTCGGCTGCCGGATCTGCCGCCGCCGCCACCGCTTTGCCGTAAAACTTCATCAGCAGGCCGAAGGTGGCAGACAGCAGGATGGTTATCAGCCCGAAGTTGATAACCGAACCAATCCACTTCGAGAACAGTTCGCGCAGGGAGTCGAACATCAGGCACATGATAAAGATCGGCCCGAAACAGACCGCGATGGCCAGCATAAACTTGGCCATCAGGATCAACGCCGCACCAATGCCGCAGACCAGCACCGTGGAAAGAAGCACCGCAGCAGCCAGCAAGAAGCTCGCAAGGCCTGCACCACTGGTCACGCCTGCGTTATCAAATGCGCGCTGCGCGGTTTTCAAGCCATTCTCCAGTGCCTTGTCAATGGTACTGGCGACTTCGTTCTGCACGTTGGAACCCGACTTGCCATCGACAATCAGGATCGAGGCGAACTCATCAGGCGTTTTCAGCGCTACATCAGCGAGATCGCGCTGATACCAACCGCCTGCTGACGAGATGCTCAGAATGAGTCCCCAGAAGGCGAACTTCTTGAGCATGTCGGTCAGCGGTTCGCCATCACCGCCGTAGAGTTTGAAGGTGCCTTCGACCATGAGAACAATGGTTAGGCCCAGGGCAACCAACGGCGTCACGGCGGCAATGATGGTTGCCACGTTCGACGCCACTAACTCCTTGGACACTTCGTCCATGTAGCTGAATATCTGAGTCGTTGCGTTATAGGCCATTGTTCACCCCCGTCACTTCTTATCGAGCTTGAGGTCGATGCTGTAATCCGACTGTCCCTTGCCCATGGTCACGACTTGAGCCTCGGCGGCCAGGGCATTCTGGCAATCAGCGCTCACCTGTTCCTTGGCATTGTTACGGCACTCGGCAACACGAACGGCCCGTTCCTTGTCATGCTGCATGTACCACTCTTTGGTGTTGGCCTCACCACAAGCGGCCAGGGCAGCGAAGAGTGGCAGCAGGCATACGATCTTTTTCATAGCGGTCATTCCGTGAGGTTGGGGGCTTCAAGACTGTCGTTCTGATCGCCAATGACATAGCGGCGAACGGCAGTCTGTTGCTGTTGTTGCAGCACCTTGTCTTGCGACTGCTGGAGGATGGCCATCAGTTGCAGCTTGGCTTGCTCGCCCTGGATCGCACCTTGGGCGGTCGAGATCCGGGCTTGCAGGTCTGCAATTTCTTTTTGCGACGTGGTTGTGTCGATCTGGTTGGTCAGCGTCTGGATATCTTCCAGTTCACGCATCTGGTTGTTGTAAGCCTGCTGCGCCATCACGCGGTCATACGCCCCTTTCTCCTTGAGACGTTGGTTCACCAGGTCCAGGGCCTCGGTCCGACCCATATTCTCGACCTCGCTATCGAACTGCCCGAGCATGTCGCGCACAGAACCTGTGATGCTCGAATTGCTGTTCATCGCGTCGGAGTAGACCTTGCTCCAGTCAGCAGGCAGGTTTTTCTGCAATGCCCCAGCACTGCCTGGGAGCATCCCACCGAATCCACGTGCGCCGGTCATGGAGGCGTACATGCCCTGTTGGGTTTCCAACTGCGACTTGAGGTTGGCCAGTTGCTGAACCATGTTCTCGACCTGAAGCACTGTGTTGGCCAGCACGCCAGGATCTTCGACAACGACCTGCGCATGCGAAACGCTTGCGACCCCCAGGAAGATGGCCATCGTGCAGCTACGCACAATGGCCTTTGCCTTGAGCGTCGGAAGACGCATTACGTCCTGGGTATCCGTAGCGGCAAAAACGTACTTTTCCATGTCAATTGCTCCTGTTCTGTTGCTTGGGTAAAACCGCTTCCCAATACTTCGGCAGCCACACCTCTGGCTTGGCGTTTGGATTGGCGGCAAGGATGCTTTCCAGTCGATCCGCATTGTCCGGGGTGCCCGAAAGGATGCTGATTGCCTTCTCCATCCCGCGCAGATCCATGGTGGCGATGGCCGATTGACTGCCCTGCTTGACCAAGAACTGACGGCTGAATTCAGGGATGTTAAGCAGCGCCTGGTATTCCGCTTCGGTCAGTTTCAGCCCCTTCATGTAGTCCACCGGGTCAGCTTCCGGGTTTTCCAGCAGGATCTTGGTCACGCACTGCTGCATGATCGTTTTGCCGATCCGGCTTTCCAGGGCGTCGTTTGGTTCCTGCGTGGAGAAGACGTAAATTGCGTCCTTTTTCCGGTCGGTCTTCAAACCGCGCTTCACTTCCACATCCATGTAGGGATCGTCCAGATACTGGGCGAACTCATCGAATACCTGAATCACGCGGCAGCTACCATCGATAGCCAGGCGCACCCGATAAAACAGGTACATCAGCAACGGCGTGCGAGCTTGTGGGGCCGGCTGATCCGGGGCCACGATAAAGTCGGTCAGGTCGAAGCCAAACACCTTGTGCGTGTCGAAGGTCAAGGCGTCGGACGGGTTATCAAACAACCACCCATGTTCTCCACCACGGCACCAGGGCTTGAGCATTTCAGCCAGGCTCAATTTCTGCTGGTTGTTGACTCGCGCCGCTGCCGGAATCTGCCGCCAGATTGCATAGAACGAACGCAGCTCCTTGGCAACCAGGCCACTGACCATCACATGGTCAACAGCTTTGCCGATGAGTTCCACATCGGTCTGTTCAATCGGGCCGCCGTTCGTGGTTTCCGCACAAATCCTGATCAGACGCTTGACCATGGCAACGTTGGCGGTAGTCGGCTCGATTTGCGCCGGCTGCCAGCCCGTCGATTCGCCCTCGCGCAGCACGGTATAGCGCCCTTCCAGGGACGTCACCAGGGGCATCATGCCCCGGTCTTTGTCGTAGCAGATAACCCGTGGCTCGAACTTGCTGGACTGAGTAATCAACGCATTGAGCAGAGTCGTCTTACCGGCGCCGGTCTGACCCAGGATCAGGGTATGGCCTGGCGGACGCTTGCCGAACGACTGTTCTTCCATTGGCGACACGTGCCAGTTGAAGAACAACGGCGTACCAGCCGTGGTCTTGAACAACGTGACTGCTGGTCCCCATGGGTTGTTGTTCGCCTTGCCAGTCATGAAGCCGTGAAACGGCGAGAAGCACAGGAAGTTCCAGCTATTAACTGGGACCGGGCGGGGAACAAACGCATGGTTGGCCGGCAGCATGGCGTAGAAGGCAGCCTCGGAAGCGAGGCCAACCGAGTCAGCCTTGATACCGCAGTCGGTCATCATGCCCTTGGCCTTGCGAGCCAGTTTCTGTACGCCTTTCGAAGTATTTGCCCAAACGTGGATGGTCGCGTGATGGAAACCCATGACGAACCGCCGCGAGGTCACATCGTCCTCGGCGTCTTCCAACTGCCGAATCTGCGACTTGCCCTTGTCCTTGGTTTCCAGCATCGATTTTTGCTGATTAGACAGGAACGTCTGAGCAGCACCCAGGGACATGCAGCAATAGGATTGCGTCAGCACGTATTCAAAATCTGCTTCCATCAGCAAATTCAGCTGGCCAGGCTCCGTCTCATCGTCGTAATCGACGATCTCAACGCCTGCCAAGTAATCCACGCCATCGAAACGGCGGCGCTGGATAATGTCGCCCCAAAGAGAGGAAACGGGCCGGCTTTCCATCAAATATGTGCGAATCTGCGAGCGGCAGACGGGAACAGGCTGCCAATAGCCGTTGATGAGGAATGAGAGCCATTCCAGGGCAGTAGAAAATGCCCGAAGGCTGCCGGCGCCTTCTTGCGCAGGTATTGCCGGCGCCGGCGCGCTCGCCACCGTATCGGCCAACAGGTCGTCAGGATCGATATCGAAGGCATCAGCCTCAAGCCCGGTTTCATCAGCCAGCCAGGAATCATCGTCCTGATCCTGGGCAATGGTGATTTCGCCTCGGCTGTTGCGATAGTAGACGCCCAGTCGCTCAATATCGTAAGGCTTGAGCGTGTGCATGATGCGGCTGCTGATCTCTTCCAAGGCGCTCAACGCCTCGTTGCGCATGTCTACCAACTCCTCGCGGGTAGGGCGCTCCATCTTGGAGAAGACCTTTTGCGCCAGGTCGCCAACAGGGTTGTAAACCACAGTGAGGTAGAGATCGTTCACCATCAGCGGCTTGGTTTGGAAGCTCTTGCGGTAGCTGTCGTCAAAGTGCTGGGCGAACGCCAGGTTCCACTCCGTTTCCGGGTAGTCGCTGACCTCGCGGTGATGCTGATGGGTCCAGTATTTTACGTGTTCGGTGCTGATCTGCCTGAACATGGTGTTCAGGTCGCGGTGCCAGCGGATCAGGTCAAGATCCGAGGCGCAGTCATGCGTGCGCCCGCGCAGCTTGAACATCGTCAGCAGCTCACCGTTTTCCGTGCTGATTACGTGGTCGGTGATATGGTGCTGATAGGGTAGGAATTTTTTGAAGGCTGGTTCCTTCTTGAATTTTTTGACGCTCTTCACATCACGGGCTGTTACGGCCATTAGTCTTGATCTCCGTAGTCCCTGGGCGAGTAGCTGGACCCACCCCACAAGTTCGTAAATGACGATTCAGACCTGTTCACAATCTTGGTTTTCCAAGCCAGGTAGAGAATCCGAAAAGCGCGGTCGTCATGCTTGGTGATGCACCATTCGATAACAAACAGGAACACGAACACCCCAATGGCCCACAGGTGAATGAACTGGAACAACGCGCCGCAGAACATGAAGGTGACGAGCAACACAGTTCGAGGTACACCAGCTAAGGTCGGCAACCGAGTTGCCCCTTTGAACAAGGGGAACCGTCCTTGTGAGAAATTCAATTCGATAACCTCCCAAGGGCGGGACCCGTAGGCCCCACCCTTCTGGTATCAGCCAAAGAAGAAACTGACGATGTAACTGGCAGAGCCAGCACCGATCATTGCCAGGGCGCCACGGGTAGCGAAGTCAGCGCGTACAACGTGTGCCCACCAGAGGATGCACAGCACCGCCAGTACCACGGCACAGGCCAGCGGAATCCACGTATCGAGCCAGGTTTTCATCGAGGTCAGCGAAGAGTTTGCCGTATCAACCCCCGCTGCTTGGGCCAGGGTAGACCCAAAGATGCACAGCAGAACCATGCAGACCATGCCCAGTTTCTTGCCGTTTACACCAACATTCAGTTTGTCCATATTTCACTCCGTTACTGGTAAATCAAAGTCCGTTAATAGAAGCTCACACCTTTCGATGCTTAGCTTTTCCCTCAGCCACTCGGCTAACAGTCGAAGATCAGCCCACGTTCTAACCTCCCCTGTATCCTTTACGCGCAACGAACAACACACCGTTTGCCCGTCGTCGCTAATGACTTCAAAGAGTGGAAGCCATTTCTTTTCTTCCAACCTCTGAATCCATGTCCGTATTAATTTCTTCTTGCTGCACATTTCCTCTAATTGTTTTTGCTGGATGAGAAAGACCTTCATTGGGCGCTCCGTCATGTTGCCGCGCCATCACCTCGAAACCGTCTTGAGTGCTATTGGCAAACCCGTCCGGGGTTGAATCATCGAACCCATCAGACCTACCTAACCTTGCGTTTTCAGCCGGTAGCGCGTTCTCCTGCCCAACGCTACTTCCCACCTGGCCGCCTTCACTCTCGACTCCATCGACGCGCAGCGCAGGCACTTTCATAGTGTTATTGGCTTGAGCCACGGCAAGAACCTTTCCCACATATCCATTTGTGTAACCGTCCCGCTGGTTGCCGGTGTTGTAGCAACTAAGGGCATTTCGCAAAGCAGCCTGCCCGTCCTGATTAGTCACAACAGCGGCCCGGTAGCAGTCCGACAAGATTCGGTCCAGGGCGGCCAGATTCTTACACGGCTCAAGCATGTCCACAGCAGAAACCCCTAACGCTGCCAAGTTCCCCGACCAGATTTGCCCGTAGCCGGTATCGAAACTGGCGCCTTCGCGAGCAAGCTTTTCGACTACCCCCTTCGCGTCCTCGAAGGTTTCAGTCTTCGGCTGCTTACTCCAGGGCACGCCGTTTACATGGACTGCAAATGGGTTGTTTCTCGACTCATGGCTAACCAAATAACCGACCGTCTCAGGCGCCACGTTCGGCGCACATTGCTTTGCCAAAGCCATGACACTCATCGACAATTTACCGTTCGCATTAGCCAGCAATGGATTTCCGGCGGCGACGAGCGCAAGAGCAATGACTGCGGTGAAGGTTTGATGGTTGGCCATTCCGTTTGTCCTTGAAATTGCAATTTCAGTGAGTAACCGCTATTATGAGGACAGTTGAGAACATGTCAAGCGAATGCGATGACAAAGATGCCGACAAGAGCAAACCAGCGGGGAAACCGAAATCCGTGCCCACAACACGCGAACTGGAATTCGTACCTTTGGGAGAGAGACCGCCGCGAGGCCAGGCCAGGTATAGAGATCCAACCAATCCGTTTCATACGTGGAGCGGCAGGGGTAAACGCCCCGCTTGGTTGAAGGAGTATCTGGACGCCGGCAGACAGCTCGCGGAATTCGAGATACAGGAAAAGGAGGACTGAGATATGGGTGAAGTCGTTGAGCTGCCCGCAGGCAGAAAGCGGAACCGCCAGGTGCAGAAGATCCGCACTGTGGCTACGAAGGATCGAGCAGCGAACGGTAAGCAACCGTCGTTCTTGGCAAGGGCTGCCTCGGGCGCTAAACGCTTCGCCATCGATGCTTTGCGTATCACCACCGGCAACCTGTTCGGCCTCGCAGGCCGACTGCTTTGGCTTGTGCGCCGCCCCATTAGCCTAGTGCTGACGTTCGGCGCCGTGTCGATGCTGGTGGTATTCGTCATCCAGGCCGCCAATGGCTGGCCCGATCCGAAACTGGTTGTGCTGTCCATAGTCGGTTTGATCGCCTTCCTTGCCGCCTCGGGCGGCTACGACCGCCTAGCCCGCGCATTTTTCCACATCGAGCACAGACTAAAAGGAGAGTAGTCCCATGAAACGATCAACGGTCGTCGTCGCCCTCTTGGCCAGCCTGGTACTGGTAGGCACCGCAGAAGCCCGTGACCCGTGCAAGACCATGATGTGCATGGCAGGCAAAGCAGGTCTCAAGGGCGGTTCGCTGGCAGACAGCGATTGCAGCGGAGCGGTATCCGACTTCTTCTCAATCGTCGTCAAGAAGAAGGGCAAATTCAAACCCGAGGCAACAGCCCGGGCCAGGGAAGAATTCTTGAATTCCTGCCCTGGCTCGGACAAAAACCAAGGCACCATCAGCCCGATCATTTCAATGTTCGGCATGACACGTTAAGGAAATCTCTATGGAAAACAGGACTCGCACTATCACCAAACTCCTGCCGGCATTGTTGCTGGCCACCGTTGGCCTAACTGGCTGCGCCACGTCGAAACAGGCGGATCAGACCAACGAGCAGCTACACCAAGTCAATCAAGGTCTGGTCAACATTTCGGCCCAGCTCGCCGCCCTGGAAGCGAAGGCAAACCGCCCTGCCCCAGCTCCTGCCCGTGGCTGCCTGCTGGGCGGTCAGATCTACTCACCAGGCGCAGTAGTCGCGGGTCGGATTTGCGAAGACACACGCGGTATTCGCATCAGCGATCAACCACCAGTGTACGGCTGGGGCCTGCACACCAACCCACGGCGATAAGCCTCCACAGAAGCCCGCGCAAGCGGGCTTTTTCTTGCCCATGCGAAACCTTGGCCACGGCTTTCCTACTGCGCACCTGGCCCGCCAGGCGCTGCGCGCTCCGCTTGCCCTCCGGCCTGTCGGCCTGCGCGGCGGCCTGCTGGCCACCTTGCCGCCCCTGCGCGTCCTGGGTGTGCTCATCACCCTCCGGCTGGCCGCTATCAGCCCTATTCGCCTACCCTCCGCTGGGCCTATGCCGTCAAGGGGCTTTCGCGGCATATGCTCACTCCCTCCGGTCGCTCCGCTATTCCACGGTCCCCATGACGGCGGCCCAGCTCCGGGTAGTCGGGGCTTACCGCGACCAACCGAAGGCTGACGAGCAGATCCACCGGGGGAGACTTACGCTCCAGGGCAAAAGCGGGGCTGCACCCGCTTCGCGGGCGCGCTTTATGTTTACCTCCCGCTCCCACCTCGGCATCTAAGCAGCTCCGAAAAGCGCGCCGCGTCAAGTCAATTATTCGTCAAAGATTGTTTGACCAACAGTTGACGACAGGGCCGCGATTTGAGATACTAACCACGTCGAAGCAATACCGCTTCAACACCCCGGAAACCAGCGGCGGCAACCGCTCCGGG